>CAZLJB010000011.1:0-21548 GCA_964559195.1 uncultured Anaerolinea sp.
AAAAAATACCGCCCTGATTAGGTGCGGTATTTTTTTGAATGCAGACAATAAATTTAGTTGTTGTGCAGGATACTAATGCGCGCTTCAGATAATGCCTCAATCAGGACGTTGCTCTGCTTGCTGACTGTCAGACGGTCGCCAGGTTTGAGCATGTAATCCTTGTAATCCCCGGGTTGGGTTAGCCAGAGTAATCCCTTTTCACAAAGAACTGTTGTACCGGGTTCAATATTTTGCGCTTTAAGAATATCCTGGCGCTGAAGTTTGAGGGAGTGAATGGATGGGTTTTGTACGGTTGTGTTCATAATAATCTCCTTAAGATTGTTGATTTCTTATGCTCATATTATCGTCCAAAATCAGAATAAGTACAGATGCAGTGGGATGATATTGTAACCATAACAGTTTGGAGTATAATAAACTGTTATGGTTTGGATAACCTGCAACTGTGCTCGTATTTTGGAAAGGAGCTGGAATGAGCAAACCAGTAGAATCATCGAAAAATGAACTGTTTTTATATGAACAAATCGCAAATGATGTACTAAAGTTAATTAATCAAGGAACCTATCGACCCGGAGATCGGATTCCGTCGGTCCGGCAAATGAGCCAACAGCAGGGGGCCAGTGTCAGTTCTGTTCTTCAGGCTTACTTACAATTGGAAAATCAAGGTTTGATCGAAGCCCGGCCTCAATCCGGTTATTATGTGCGGGCTGCCAGTGATCTGGCACTACCAGAACCAGATATCTCATCCCCTGGCTTGGATCCAAACCATGTCAATCTGCATGACTTGATGATGATGGCCATGCGAGATTCACTCAATCCCGGTCTGATTCAATTGGGTGCAGCGATGCCGAACCTGGAATTACTTCCGACGGAACGGATCAATCGCATTCTCGCAAATCTGGCTCGCAGTGCAAATCCGGGAACACATCGTTATGAATTACCACCCGGTTTGGAAGAGTTGCGAGTGCAAATTGCGCGACGAGCTGTTCAAAGCGGATGCCAATTTTCGCCCAACGATATTGTTATTACATCGGGTGGGGTGGATGGCATCCATTTATGTCTGTATGCTGTCTGTAAACCAGGCGATATTGTTGCGATTGAGTCGCCCATGTATTTTGGAACACTGCAGCTTTTGGAAGTTCACGGATTGCGTGCTCTGGAAATTCCAACCAATCCACGTGAGGGTATCAGCCTGGGTGCTTTGCAGTTTGCGATTGAGCATAATCCCATCAAGGCGGTCCTGGTTATTTCGAATTTCAATAATCCCCTGGGTAGTTGTATTCCTGATGAAAAGAAGAAGGATTTAGTTGAATTACTGGCGAAACACGAAATACCATTGATTGATAACGATGTTTCAGGCGAAATTTATTTTACTGACAAGCGCCCTATGGTAACGAGTGCTTTTGACCAGAAAGGCCTTGTGATGTTATGTTCTTCGTTTTCCAAGGACATCAGCCCTACCCTTAGAGTAGGCTGGGTTGCTCCAGGGCGATTCAAAAACCAAGTCGAATGGCTGAAATTTACCACCAGTGTGGCAACCTCCAGGCTTCCGCAAATGGCGATTGCACAATTTCTGGAGAGCGGTGGATATGATCACCAACTACGGCGTATCAGGCGGGAATATGCCAGCAATGTGGCTTTAATTTCCCAGGCTGTCATCCGGGTTTTTCCTTCCGGTACACGGATAACGCGCCCGTCGGGAGGTTTTGTGCTTTGGGTACAACTCCCTGAAAATGTTGATTCTCTTGAGCTTTATGCGCTGGCACTGAAGAACAATATAACAATTACCCCGGGTTATCTTTTTTCGCCAACCAATCAATTCTCAAATTTTATCAGGCTGAATGCAGCTGCCTGGAATTATCCGATTGAACGTGCAGTTCGGCGCCTGGGTGAACTTGTGATTGAGTTATCTAACATCTAATTCTATACAAATTCTACATACTTTGTTGATAGAATAAATTAGGAAAAGAATTTAGTACGAAACAGGAATGGAAACTTTATGAAAAAAATATATGTGATCCTGGCATTGATTGCCATTACAGCATCTGCCTGTAGCCCACAAAAGACTGCGGTCCTGCCGGTTACGCCTCAGCCAACCCTGGAACCCATTGCGACGGAAACGCCTCAAATTCCCACAGCTACCGCATCCCCGTTGCCAACGAGTGAACCACCACAACCCATTTTGACAATCACGCCTTCCATAACGCTCTTTCCAGAGGTCACTTTTTCTGAAAAGGCTGTTTGTCGCTTCGGCCCAGATACCCATTATTATCGGGTAGTTAATTTTGAAACGGGACAAACTTCAAAAGTACAGGGTCGCAGCGAAGAAGGGAATTGGTTGTTGATTTTGACGCAGGCACCTAATAAGAGCTTTACCTGTTGGGTAACAACTTCAAGTGTGAAAGAATTTGGAGAAGTGAAAAATTTACTTGTTTCAAATCCGCCACCTTTGCCGGTTGGCCCAAGCAACGCAAAGACAAGCAGAGGCGTTTGTGGTATTAACAGGCAGGGCGCCATTGTGGTTGAATGGGGGCCAGTGATGGCTGGAACCGGTTATTATGTATATCGAAATGGGAAAAATATTGCAGCTATTTATGACGGAATATATATAGACCATGATACTCCCGGATCCAAGACCCCTTATGTTTATACTTATACCATTCAGGCTTTTAATTCTGCTGGTATTTCAGCAGTGGTCGCGTCAACCAGCGTGACTTTGTGTGATTGAACTAACTTTTAAAAAGCCTTCCGCCAGCAAACGGAAGGCTTTTACCCGTCAGGGCTGGCTGTTTGCCAGCCCTTTTTCCGTTACATACCAAAGCATGGGTACATCATATTCTCCTGCTGGCAGTTTATCAAACAGGAGTGCATCAAAACAGATTCCCAGGCTAATACCTGGGAATCTTGCTAAAAATCGATCGTAATAACCACCACCATAACCTAAACGCCAGCCTTGCCTGTCATAAGCCAGGCCGGGCACGAGTGCCAATTCAATGGACTGGGGTGAAATGGTAGGCAAATCTGCGGCAGGTTCGTCCATTCCAAATGGATGGCGAACAAGTTGTTGTGGGTTATAAGTGTGGATGGTCAGTTCATGTTCGGTTATATCTGTCCTGATACGAGGTAAAACCCAATGTTTATGAGGAAAGTTTGTGATTAATGGTCGCAGATCTCCCTCTGACTTGATTGGAAAATAAGTCAAAATGACCTGCGCTTCTCGGAAAACGCTCCAATTTGAGATGTGCTCGCAAATATCCAGGCTGGCTTGCGTGCGAAAAGGCTCCCCCAGAGCCTGGCGCTTTTGGCGGCTGATTTTGCGCAATTGATTCTTCTGATCAGAAATTGTTTCGCTCATGCGTTTTATCACTAACCCAGTTTTGCTGTCTCGACAATAAAAGATGAACCAATTCGTAAACAACCAACCTGCTCCACGCAATATAAACGAACATAATTAAAACAGGCTGGATGGCTAACCATTTTCCAAGCTAATATAACACGTCAAAGGTGTTAATAAAATAACTACTTTCAGGGTGTTTTCCCACGGTAGAAAACACCCCCTGCCGGGAAAACCGTCGATCTTTGTTTGTCCAAACGGCAAAATTAGGAAGATTTGGTTCCAAATCAACGAGTGATGAGTAGCAACTAAAAAAAGACGTAAAATGGTGTTGATAATGAATAAATCTGAAGATACTGACCAGATGTTTTGCTTGACAGTGAATAGACTCTGAAATAAATTGAGGCTGAATTTTTCAATTTTCTTTCTATTTCTTATTCTGATATAATGCCGACGTCAAAATAAAAAAAACGGAGCAATCGCATGGCCTTTAAAATCAAATTCGGGACCGATGGTTGGCGTGGCGTCATTGCTGATGACTACACTTTCGAAAATTTACGCAGGGCCGCCCAAGGCTTTGCTTCATATATGCTTGCACATGGTAAAGCGGGGCAATGGGTGGTTATTGGACATGATAAGCGCTTCGCATCTGAGCACTTTGCTGCTGCAGCTGCGGAAGTGCTGGCGGGAAATGGGTTGAAAGTTTATTTAACGGATGGCGCTACACCAACTCCGGTAATTGCTTTTTCGGTCGTTAATAAGCAGGCTTGCGGTGCCATTAATATTACTGCCAGTCACAACCCTCCGAGTGATAATGGTTTTAAAGTACGTAATGAGACAGGTGGTGCCATTGATCCACAAGGATTGGTTGAAATTGAAGCGGGTATTCCTGACTCGTTTGAGGATGTCAAAAGTATGATTTATAGCGAAGCTGAAAAAGCAGGGCGAATCGTAAAATTTGACCCGGCTCCGGCTTACATCGCTCACATTCAGAAATTAATTGATTTACAGCCAATTAAAGATGCCGGACTGACCGTTATGGTGGATACCATGTGGGGGAATGGCGCAGGATGGTTCCCTCGCCTTTTGGGTGGAGGTAAAACCCGCATAATTGAAATCCATAATCAGCGTAATCCTTCCTTTCCTGAAATGAAACGTCCTGAGCCCATCCCACCAAATATTAATCCGGGATTGAAGGCCACCCTGGATAATCAGGCTGATATCCTGATTGTTACGGACGGTGATGCAGATCGGCTAGGTGTGGGAGACGAAAATGGCGAATTTATCAATCAACTGCGGGTGTATGGTTTACTGGCATATTATCTGCTTGAATTGCGTGGACAACGTGGCGACATTGTAAAAACTCTCTCGACGACCGGCATGTTAAATATCCTGGGGGAGCTTTACGGGGTACCCGTGCACGAGACCGGGGTTGGTTTTAAATATGTTGCGCCGAAAATGACTGAAACGAATGCACTGATTGGTGGAGAAGAAAGTGGTGGATATGCTTTTCGTGGTAATGTTCCCGAACGCGATGGCATCCTGGCTGGTTTGTTTATGCTTGATTTTATGGTGCGAACTGGAAAGAAACCCACCGAGTTATTGAAAATATTATTTGACAAAGTTGGTGGCGAATTTTTCTATGATCGAATCGATAGCGCTTTTAGTGGTGATCGAAAAGATCGCGAGCAAACGATCTTGAATGCCAACCCTGCTACTATTGGCGGATTGAAAGTAAAAAAATTAGTTACTATTGATGGATTTCAATTCCGGTTGGAAGATGGTGGTTGGCTTTTGATCCGGTTTAGCGGGACCGAACCTATTTTGCGGGTTTACTGTGAAACACGTCATGGAGACAAAGTCCAGGCGATATTGCAGGATGGTTTGAAAATCGCCGGCTTAAAATAGCTAAAATACTGAATTTTGGGAATTTTCGTGAAACAACTGAACTGAGTATATAAAATCACAACTGGTAATTTAGCATTGGCATCGATTAATCAGCATTTTACCGATACACACTGCCATCTTGATTTAGAAAAATTCGAGATTGATCGTACCGATGTGCTTAACCGCGCCTGGCAGGCTGGGGTTAGCAGGATTCTGATCCCAGGCCTCGATCTGGCATCCAGTAAAAAAGTGGTCGGACTGGCCAACTCACAGCCAGGTTTGTTTGCTGCAATTGGTGTTCACCCGAACGACTCTTTGACATGGACTGATACCACCCGCTCCGAATTACGGGAGCTTGTCGTCAATTCATTCGGTAGTGAGCTGGGATTTCCTGTCGGTTCAAAAATTGTTGCCATTGGAGAAATCGGGCTGGATTACTACTGGAATGAAGCCCCTCGTGATCACCAACGGGCAGTACTTTTGAGTCAGCTAAACCTTGCTGCAGAATTGCAATTGCCGGTTTTGCTTCATTTGCGTGAGCAGCGTGATGAAATGGATGGTGATTGCACCCAGGATTTGATCCAGATATTGATGGAATGGACTGCACAGTTAAGAATCAAAAAAAATCCATTGGTTAATGCTCCGGGTGTGTTACACTCATTCAGCGGCAATCAAATGACTGCCCAAACTGTTATAGACCTGAATTTTTTTATTGGAATTACCGGGCCTGTGACTTACAAAAATGCGGATGCGAAGCGCGAAGTGGTAAAATCACTGCCTCTTGGGCGTGTTTTGACTGAAACAGACGCACCTTTCCTCGCTCCCGTTCCCATGCGGGGGCGTCGTAACGAACCTGCATTTGTGCGTCATATTACTGATAAAATTGCAGAAATCCATAATAAAGACCCGGAGGAAATCGCGGCGATTACGAGTGAAAATGCGGCGCGACTTTTTTCCTGGGGAGGCTGATTTTTGAGTACACCGTTTATGACACCGGTACAAGATGGCATCAAAGAAGTTGAATTATTGATGCGCTCGCAGGCTGGAAATGACCATCATCCCGACTTGCGTGCTGCATTAGAGCACCTTTTGATGGCTGGCGGCAAGCGTGTCCGCCCAACAATTGTTTTCCTTGCGGGAAATTTGTTTAATGCACCTCATGATAAATTGGTAACGCTTGGGGCTGCGGTTGAAATGCTGCATACAGCCACACTCGTGCATGACGATTTGATTGATGGTTCTCTGTTGCGAAGAGGTATTCCAACACTCAATGCCAGATGGTCCCCAGCGGCAACTGTTTTAACGGGCGACTTCTTGTTTGGTAGAGCTGCCAAGTTATCGGCGGAGACAGATTACCTGCCATTGATGAAACTTTTTGCTGAAACGCTGACTGTTATCGTAAATGGTGAGCTGACCCAGATGTTCGCCGCGAAGGGAATTATTGAACGCAAGAATTATTACACCCGCATTTATGCCAAAACAGCTTCTCTCTTTGAGATGAGTGCACTGGCAGCTACCATGATTGGGACCGATGATGAGTCCGCCCGTGCTTCGATGAAAACTTATGGTTATGAAGTTGGCATGGCGTTTCAAATCATGGATGATGTCCTCGATTTTACTGGTGAACAGGCCACCGTAGGCAAACCGGTTGGTTCGGACCTGCTTAATGGCCTGGTCACGCTCCCTGCTATTTATTATGCTGAGAGCCACCCGGATAACTCCGAAGTCAAACTTCTGGCTGATGGTGGCTGGGGGAATACAGATAAGATGGAAGCCCTGGTAAAATCGATCCAAGCTAGTAATTCAATTCGCTATGCCATTGATGAAGCCATTGAGCATGTTGAAAAAGGATTGGAAGCGCTTAAACCTTACCGGGATTCTGTCGAATATGACTCTCTGGCAGCGCTGGCTCGATATATTGTTGATCGCAACTCATAATTTTTTTCACTAGATTTTTTCTTTTTTCCACTACGCCTGGGTTTCCCAGGCGTTTTTATAAATTAATTATTGCTTTTTATTTATTTCACCCCGCTGAATAATTCAGGTTTTTATGTTAAAAGAATCCAACTATTGGTTGTCTACCGTCGAGCATAAACACTTTCCTGTTTTTCCGCTGCCTGCCAGAGTCGATGTGGTTGTAATCGGAGGTGGTTTCAGCGGGCTTTCAGCAGCCCTGACCCTGGCGAAAGCCGGGGTGTCAGTAGCAGTTCTGGAAGCCGAGACGGCGGGCTGGGGGGCTTCCAGTCGTAATGGAGGCATGGTATTAACTGGAATGAAATTGGGTGTCCAAGAACTCATTCATCAATATGGCCGTGAGCGTTCCCGGAGAATGTTTGAACTTTCATTGGCATCCATAAAAACCGTTGAAAAAATTGTAACCGCTGAAGAAATCGAGTGTGAGTTTTCGCGCTGTGGGCATCTCGAAATGGCGTGGAAACCTGCCCATTTCGATAGCTATGCCCGGGCCGCTGACATTCTTGAAAAAGAATTTGATCACCATGTAAGCATCCTTCAGCGTTCCAAGCAACATACTGAAATTGGGTCGGATCGATATTTTGGTGGTATGGTGGATGAGCTCAGTGCGAGCATTAACCCGGCCCAATTTGTAATGGGATTGGCAAGAGCAGCTGAAAGGGCAGGTGCCATTCTGCATGAAAATACCCGGGTTCTTGAAGTTGAACCCCTGGCAACCAGGTTTAAGGTTTCTACCTCGCGGGGCGATATTAGTGCAGACAAGGTGTTTGTTGGCACCAGTGGTTACACAGGTGAGGCTACACCAGAGTTCCAAAAACGAATTGCGCCCATAGGTTCATACATCATTGCCACTGAACCGTTACCGGATTCGGTGGCAATCGAAATCAATCCACACAACCGGATGATTTTTGACTCCAAACATTATCTTTATTATTTTCGTCTGACTCCAGACAAGCGGATGTTGTTTGGAGGGCGGGCTGTTTTCAAGCGGGAAACAGAAAGATCCATCCGCGAGAGCGCCCCAATTTTGCAAAAAGGACTTTTGGATGTGTATCCCCAATTAAAAAATATACCCGTTGATTATGTGTGGGGCGGGGCACTAGATTTTGCGATTGATAGCATGCCGCACACCGGGAATATGGGCGGAATCGACTACAGCCTGGGATATGCAGGACATGGAGTGGCGTTTGCCACTCACCTGGGGCATATCACTGCCCTTAAAATGCTGGGGCAGGTCGTCGAAAATCCGTTAACTGATTTGCCATTCCAAAAATTTCCACTCTATAACAAGAACCCCTGGTTTTTACCTCTGGCAGGGTGGTACTATAAAATTTTGGACATTCTTTCCTGAAGCGGTTTCCAGTTTGTACTGACATTCCTTCATTGCTTTATATTTGACTGTCTCCTCCTAATTTTTCTGATTGACAGAAGCGCTGAAATCAGATGTGAGATGACCGGTTAAAAGAAGGATTATTATTATGCGAAAAGCTCATTGACTTGACGATTCGCACGTGCTAAAATAAATGTGGTCTGGACAAGAATTAAAAATCTATTTTGAAAAGTGAACAAGGTGCCAAACCCTAAAAAACCCCTCCGGTTGAATGTCGGTTTTATAATCAATTCACCGATTGGTTACAACCGAAATTTTGATTTTTATTTTCCTGAATTTATTGATGATGATTTGGAGATGGCTAACGTTGAAGGGCTTATTAACGTTGGGCGCACGCCCCAGGGCCTGATTGTCAAGGGAAATTTTGGTGGGATGACAAATTTGGATTGTGTGCGTTGTCTGACTGAGTACCAACAGCACCTTCAGTGGGAATTTACTGAGTTATTCGCATTCAAAGAAGAAAACACGGCAGAATCAGGTTTATTGGTGCCAGATGATGCTCATCTGGATTTGCAAGCTCTTGTGCGGGAGTACGCAATTCTTGAGTTTCCCATCAAACCACTTTGCCGTATAGATTGTAAGGGTTTGTGCCTGGAATGCGGACAAAACTTGAATGAAAAAGATTGTGGTCATGTACCGGAAATTGATTCACCTTTTATGTCCCTAAAGAATTTATTTGACAGAACCTCTGAGGACGAAGAGCTGAATTAGTGCAAAATAAGCTCCAGAGTGACATACAGGAGGACCAGGCGTGGTATTTTCAGGTCGCTCACATCGGAATGAAGTTCTCAATCTCCTGCTTGAGAAGGCTGGTATTCAAGGTTATTTAACAACTGATGACCTGATGGAAGCTGCTCCTGATTTTGATTCGGAGCGCATATCTGTAATCATGAATGTGCTGAGACGAAAAGGGGTGGATGTTTTGGATACGGATGGGGAATTTGAAACTCCCCTGGTTGAGTCCCTTACACCAGAACTGGGTTATGAAACCTGGGCAAATCCAATCGATACTGTTGTTCCAGAAGATACCGTTGGGCTATACCTGAAGGATATGGCCCGAGTTCCACTGCTTAGTCATGAAGAGGAACTTGAGATAGCGAAATGTATCCGGGCGGGGAACGAAGCAGCGGTGGAATTGCAGCTGCCACGCCTCTCTTTAGTGCGTCGCGGTGAATTGGAATTGGCACTGGTATCCGGGAATGCGGCGCGCGAGCATCTCATTAAGGCCAATACCAGGCTGGTGGTGAGTATTGCTAAACGCTACACCGGTCATGGTATCGCCTTATTGGATCTAATCCAGGAAGGTAACCTTGGCTTGATGAAGGCAGTTGGAAAATTTGATTATGAACGTGGTTTTCGTTTTTCAACCTATGCCACCTGGTGGATCCGGCAGACTATTACCCGCTCGATAGCCGATCAATCCCGTACCATTCGTTTACCTGTTCACATGGCAGATCGGATTCGCGAAGTTTATAAAGCTAATAATGAATTGCAACAAAGTTTAGGCAGGGTTCCTACGATGGATGAATTGGCCAGTCAGCTACACCTGACTGCCAAAAAAGTACAATGGATATTAAAAGTTTCCTGGCTGCCTCTCTCTTTGGAAAGCCCTGTGGGGGATGATGAAGAGTCTGAATTGGGCATGTTTATTGAGGATGAGTACAGTCCAACTCCACTTCAAAGTGCTTACCAGTCTATGTTGAAGGAGAAATTAAGTGAAGTGCTTTCCACTCTATCTCCAAGGGAAGCCCGTATTCTTCAAATGCGTTTTGGTTTGAATGGGGGCAGAGCATATACACTCGAAGAAGTTGGACAAAAATTTGGATTAACTCGTGAGCGCATTCGCCAGATAGAAGGGAAAGCCCTGCGTCGGCTTCGTCATCCACGCCGCTCACGGCAGTTAAAGGATTATTTGTAATAATTATTTTCCCTTGGAAAATTTCCGTGTCCTTCAAGAAAAACCCATCAGCTTGTAGTAAAATAAACGGAATGAATATTGCGTTAAGGTCGATGTGCTTGCCGTGGCAATACTTGCAGTTCTCTGCCAGATGAACTGCGAGGCGGTTTATACCGTCTGACCAATGCTGCTGGCGCAAGCCAGCATTTTTCTTTAACCATTTATATAACTTATAGAACTGATTGGCGGGCGATTTTTCAAAACCAGTTTCCTGCCAACGCTCAACGGAGATTGTTATGCGCGAAAACATTCTGATTGCCATTGCCTGGCCCTATGCCAATGCGGAAATTCATGTTGGTAACATCACAGGTTCTCATTTGCCGGGAGATATCGTTGCCCGTTACCACCGGCTTAAGGGCGACAACGTCCTGGTTGTAAGTGGAACCGATTCGCATGGAACGCCGGTTACGATAGCTGCCGATAAAGAAGGAGTTTCTGTCGAAACCGTTTATAAGAAATATCATGACGGCTTTCTGGAGGTCTTCAAGCAGGCTGGTATTACGTACGATATGTTCACATCTACCCATACCCAGAATCACTTTAAGGTTTCACAAAGCATTTTTCTAGCGTTGAAGAAAAATGGATTTTTGTTTACAAAGGTTGAACCCCAGTGGTATTCACCATCCGCTGGTAAATTTCTGCCTGATCGTTTTGTGGAAGGCACCTGTTATATTTGTGGTTACGCTGAGGCTCGTTCAGATCAGTGTGATCAATGTGGCAACATATTGGAAGCTGCTCGCCTGATTACCCCGCGGTCAAAGGTGGATGGATCCGCCCCAGAGCTTCGCGATACAGAGCATTTCTATATTGATCTATCCAAACTTGAACCGGATGTTAAGAAATTTTTGCGCGAAAGAGAAGAACACATGCGGGATACGGTTATTGGCGAATCCCTTGGGAAAATTGAAGCAGAAGGTCTTAAGCCACGTCCCATCACTCGCGACCTGGATTGGGGCATACCAGTTCCGGTAGAAGGTTGGGAAGGAAAGTGCCTGTATGTCTGGTTTGAAGCAGTCATTGGTTATCTGTCTGCCGCGATTGAGTGGAGCCAGGTTACAGGTGGTGATTGGAAGGATTGGTGGGTGAACCCGGCCGCCAAACATTATCATTTTATTGGTAAGGACAATATTTTCTTTCATACATCTTTGTGGCCAGCCCAGTTGATGGGAGTTGGCGACCAGTTTGTAGAGATATTTAGCGGTGAAAAGGGTATTAAATTAACCCTGCCATTTGATGTGCCAGCCAACCAGTTTATGAACATGGAAGGCCAGAAAATTAGCGGGTCGCGCCATTGGGGTGTTTGGGGTCTGGATTTCCTGTCCAGGTATGATCCGGACGCTTTGCGATATTACCTGACGGTTAATATGCCAGAAAGCAAGGATAGCGATTGGGATTGGGGTGAGTTTGTGGCACTCAATAACAACCAATTGGTGGCAACCTGGGGAAACCTGGCAAACCGCATGTTGTCATTTTGTTTTAAGAATTGGGATGGACGAGTACCGCAAATTGATCCAGCCAACTTGCGTGAAGCTGATCTGACGCTGCTGGCCACCATCGAGAAGGGGTTCATCTCAGTGGGTAAGGAATTGGATGGTGTTCATTTACGAGCTGCGCTTAGTGAAGCCATGCGGTTGTCCACCGAGGTAAATCGCTATATTGACGCAAATGCGCCCTGGACAAGTATTAAAACTGACCGGGATGCGGCTGCCTTAACAGTTTTTACAGCTTTAAAGGCAATTGATTCTCTCAAGATATTATTTGCACCCATCCTGCCGTTTAGTTGTGAAAAACTGCATGGGTTCTTTGGGTATTCGGAACCCCTTTTTGGTGAGCAGTTCGTTGAGACACTAAAGGACTCACTGGGTGAGCATACTGCCCTGCGTTACAAGCCCAATGTGCACCAACCCGAAAGTGGATTTTGGCAGCCGAGTCAGCTTCAACCTGGGCAGGTGTTGACCCAACCCATGCCATTGTACAAGAAGCTTGATGAAAGTGTGGCCGCTGAAGAGCGTGGCAGGTTAGGGAAAAAGTAAGCCATATCAGGCTGGGCTCTCGGAGTTCAGCCTGACTTTTTTATTGTCGAGAATAACACCCCAAACCATCGCATCCCAACCAGAGGGACAATCGAGTATTCGGGCAAAATCCAACCAGATAGGCACATTATCCATGCTTCAGGTTGGGTAAATTTTCAATAGAATAAATATCAATATTTGTCAGTAGTTATTTAATCAGATACAATAAGTCTAATTATTATGACAACTATAACCATAAAAGTATTTCCTGGCAGTCGAGACCTGAGCATTTTTGCAGCAGATCTATTCAGCGGTATAACGCAAGAAGCTGTTTTAAAACGTGGAAGATTTCTGACAGTACTTTCTGGTGGGGGCACACCAACGCTTCTTTTTCGTTTGATGGCTCAAGTGCCTTATTGTGAGACCTTGCCGTGGGGCTGGATGAATTTTTTTTGGGGTGATGAACGCTGTGTGGCACCCGATGATGTGGAAAGCTGTTATGGCCAGGCGTACCAGACCTGGCTTAAACATGTAGCTTTGCCGGTTGAAAATATTTACCGGATAAAAGGGGAGTTGGGCCCGGTGCCGGCGGCAGAAGATTATGCCCGTCAATTAAAAAATATTGCTGAAGCCGGTATGGACTGGCCGCGTTTTGATCTGGTATTACTAGGATTGGGCGCCGATGGGCATACGGCTTCCTTATTTCCGGGCTCTCAGCAAACAAAAGGTGTATCAACGGTTGCGGTTAATGCAAGCTACCAGGATCGTCCGGCCCTCAGAGTAAGTTTGACACCAGACGTAATTAATTCGGCGCACAACGTAGTATTTCTAGCAACCGGTAACGAAAAAGCCCAGGCCCTTGCGGATAGCGTGTCTGGTAAACACGAACCATCCAGATTGCCAGCACAACGTATCCGACCCGTAGATGGGAATCTGTTCTGGTTGGTGGATGAAGCGGCAGCCAGCCTTTTGCCGGAATTAATCGAGGGCGTAACGATTCTGCGTTGACTGATTGGGAAATTTATAAAATTTACTTTGCCAAAGACATCCTTAGAGGAGAATATTTATGGATATTGGAATGATCGGCCTCGGAAAAATGGGCGCAAATATGGTCACGCGCCTGCTGAATGGCGGACATCGTGTGGTTGCGTATGATGTCAATGAAGACGCCATCAATGCTGTTGAAAAAGTTGGAGCTGTAGGGGCCCGAACTTTAGTCGAGTTGGTTTCAAAATTACCCACACCACGCATTGTATGGGTAATGGTGCCTTCCGGTAAAATAACAGATGACACCATTCAATCCCTGGCGGAACGATTATCGGCTGGTGATATTGTTATTGACGGTGGAAATTCATATTACAAAGATTCCATTCGGCATGCTGCTGAAATGAGTCAAAAAAACCTGGGATTTTTGGATGTGGGTACAAGTGGTGGTATTTGGGGATTAAAGGAGGGCTACAGCCTCATGATTGGAGGCGAAGCGGCTACGGTTGAGACCGCCCGCCCTGTTTTTGAAACCCTGGCGCCTGGAGTGAGTGAAGGTTGGGGGCATGTGGGTCCGCACGGAGCCGGACATTTCACAAAAATGATCCATAATGGAATTGAATATGGCCTGATGCAGGCTTATGCTGAAGGATTTGAGATTATGAATGCTAAAAAAGAATTTGGTCTTGATCTGGCAAAAATCGCGCATATCTGGCAGAAAGGCAGCGTTGTGCGCTCCTGGTTGCTTGATCTGACTGCAAGCGCTCTGGATCAGGATAGCAATCTCAGCGAAATTAAGGGATGGGTGGCGGATAGCGGGGAAGGTCGATGGACGGTGGCCGAAGCCATAGATTTGGATGTGCCCGCGCCGGTAATTACCATGTCCCTTCAGGCTCGGTTTATTAGCCGCCAAAACGAAAGTTTTGCCGCTAAAATTTTGGCAGCCATGCGCAATCAATTTGGCGGACACGCTGTTAAAAAGGCGGAATAATGGCATCTCCCAATGAGCATACTTCGATCGTAATTTTTGGCGCATCTGGTGATTTAACCTGGCGCAAGCTTATACCCGCCCTGTATAACAATTTTAAGAAAGGGAGACTAAGCGAAGCGGCCAATATTATTGGCTTTGCGAGACGTCCTTATAATGATGAAACATTCAAGGCTTATTTGCGCGATGGGGTTTCAAAGGTCAGCCCGGAGACATTTGATGACACTATCTGGGATAAATTTTCGGATCGCCTGCATTATTTTCAGGGCAATCTCGAACATGGTGAGGATTTTCCTTCTTTAAATGATTTTTTGAACAAACTTGAAGGCAATCCTGCCAACCGCCTGTATTACCTGGCAACTTCGCCGGAGTATTATGCACCGGTTGCGGGTTACCTTGGATTAGCCAACATGGCCAGGGTACCAGATGGGCTGGGATGTTGGCGGCGGATTATCATTGAGAAACCTTTTGGAGTAGATCTGGCATCAGCCCAGGAACTTAATCATGCTTTGCATGCGGTTTTTGATGAAAGCCAGATTTACCGGATTGACCATTACCTGGGGAAGGAAACTTCTCAAAATGTATTATTCTTCCGGTTTGCAAATACCATTTTTGAGCCGGTCTGGAACAGGCGCTATGTAGACAACATCCAGATTACGGTTGCAGAAGACCTGGATGTTGGGCATCGGGCCGGGTATTATGACGGTGCGGGTGTGGTGCGGGATATGTTTCAGAATCATATCCTGCAGTTGCTGGCATTGGTGGCGATGGAGCCGCCCTCATCTTTTAATGCTGATTCAATTCGGAATGAAAAAGTCAAAGTGTTGGAAAGTATCCGGCCTCTGGCATTAAATGATGTAGTTCGTGGGCAATACAGTGGCTATAGTAATGCGGTAGGTGTAGGGCCTGGTTCTCAAACACCTACATTTGCTGCGTTTAAATTGTTTATCGATAACTGGCGTTGGAAGGGCGTACCTTTTTACCTGCGATCAGGCAAGGCTCTCAATCGCAAGGTTTCTGAGATTATTATCGAATTTCAGCGCCCACCACACTTGATGTTTCATTTGCCTTCGGATTCGGACTTCACTCCCAATATTCTGTCATTATCCATTCAGCCGGATGAAGGAATTCACCTGCGATTTGAGGCAAAGGTTCCGGATTCTGAACAGGATATGCGTTCTGTGGATATGGATTTTCTTTATCACTCATCCTTTAATGGCACCTTGCTGCCGGATGCGTATGAACGATTGCTGTTGGAAGCCATTGAAGGGGATGCATCTTTATTTACCCGCTCCGATGCCATTGAAGCGGCCTGGAAATTGATTGACCCGGTACTTCAAGGTTGGGAACAGCCAGACTCGCCGGAATTGGTGATTTATAAGCCTGGTACATGGGGACCTCGTTCAGCCGATGAGTTACTATCGCGTGACAAGCGTAAATGGCGTACCGGTACAATCGAAACCGTCAAGATAATTCACGCAAAATAGTTAACCTAATCGTTTTGAATTGTGACAAAAATCACAGCAGATTAGATAGATATAAGGCAAAATCAATTTATTCCTATCCACGAGGTTAATTTATGAAGATCCGAATCGTGCCTTTGTTTTTGTCCGCTGTTTTGATGGCTGCTCACTTTCTGCGAAGCAATAGTTTTTTACCGGTGCTAATTTGTCTTGGGTTTCCGCTATTATTTTTGATAAAAAGGCGTTGGGTTCTGGTTGTAATGCAATCCCTGACAATCGGATTTGCGCTGGTTTGGGGTGTTGCGTTATATGCCATCATTCAGGAGCGTATTCTAGAAGGCCGATCCTGGGTGGCGTCGGCCATTATTCTAGGTATTGTGGCTTTTTTTAGCTTGTTTTCTGGTTGGCTATTAAACTCGCCACAAATTAAAAACAACTACCCGGTCTGAAATAGAAAAATGCGTATTTAACCAGGTAGTTGTTATAAGGTTGAAGAACCGGTTATTAAACGACCCGGGTGGTGACATCAATGCTGGGAGGATTCTCAAGATGTTTCTTGACCGCGCACAGTTCTGCCGAGCGAATTAGCGAAGCGCGATATTTTTCTGGAAAGGATTCGGGCACCTGGATTTCAAGGTCGATTTTTTCCACCATGCCAGAAAAACTGGAATGGATGCGTTGGAAAATACGGATGCCTTCGGTCGGCAGTCCACGCTGTTGGCAAAAACCCAGCACATAAATTCCAGCGCAGGTGCCGATGGATGAAAGGAAAATTGCAAAGGGGGTTGGGGCACTGGAGGCAGGGGGTTGGTCTGTGGCAACAGTGAATTGTCCAAAATGGGCGTCAACACGTGACCCGCCGGGGAAGTCTATGATCATTTCCATGTATGTAAGCTCCTTAAGAATTTATTGAATATGTTATATTTGATGCAATTGTCCTGAAAAAGTTACACGTATCAATTTTAAAGCAATTTTCAATACCAGGATGTGTAAAATGGCGCAAAAACGGGTGATTATTGATTCTGATCCGGCGACTGGTGTGCCCAATCGAGATGTAGATGATGGGCTGGCTTTCCTGTTAATGTTGGCAGCTCCAGAGATCCGGGTGGAAGGTATTACGATTAACTTTGGCAATGTTGGGGCTCTGACCGGTTATTCGGTCGCGAAGAACCTGCTCAGTCTGGTGGGTCGTGATGTGCCTTTGTTTAAAGGAGCAGAAAACAAGGCTGATCTGGGGGTATTGAACCCGGCAGTGGAATATTTAATCGAAACGGTGCGTACATTCCCCGGAGAAGTTTCCCTGCTGGCGCTTGGGCCATTGACCAATGTGGCGACCGCCTTGTTGTTGGATCCTGGTTTTGCTTCGAACTTGAAGGAATTAGTCATCATGGGTGGTTCATTACACTTTAAGCCCTTTTCACTTTTTGGAGAGTTTAATTTTCACATGGATGGACAGGCAGCGGCGATCGCACTTTCAGCACGTGTGGAAAAAACCCTGATCAGTATGGATGTGTGTTCGCAGGCGGTTTTTCGTATTGAGCAGCTGCACATGCTCGAAATGAAAAATTCTCCGGTTTCACAATACCTGGTGCAGGCGATTGCACCCTGGTTGGAACTCAACCGGAGAGTATTTTTTCGAGCCAAGGGTTTTTTTCCATGGGATGTTGTGGCAGCAGCATATCTGATTGATCGCAGCTTGTTTGACGAGAATTCGTTTTCTCTATCCGTACAGAAAACAGGACTACGTTCAGGACGTATTTACGATTTGCGGTCTCAAATTGGTGGGCCTGATGTGATCAATGTACCTTTGCGTTTGGATTCCAGGCGTTTTATGGCGATGTTTATGGAAGCATTGTTATCGTATTAGAGTGGTAAAAAAGTTGGCGATTTTCTTCCGTTTCGATTAATTCAGCTCAAAATGAATGCTGCTGTTCAATCCTGGTTTAGCCGTAGCGTAATTTGTGGAGAGTAGTACGGTTATAATAACTGGCGTAAATAAAAAGTGCCAAGGCAGGAGTAACCTGATGAAGACAAGAAACTGGCTGATAGCTAGCAGCCTGGCGTTGGGATTGGCGGGAATGCTGGCATTATTCGCACCGGATGAACTGTTGGGCATATCAGGACTGAGATCCGATTCCAGCATCCCGGTTGTGTTACAACTATTGGGATCGTTTTATTTCGCATTAGCGTTTATTAATTGGAATTGCAAAGACACCCGGATTGGCGGAATATATTTGAGACCGGTTTCGCTTGGAAACTTTGCGCATTTTTTTGTAGGGGCATTGGTATTTGGTAAGTATGCACTCGCGAATAACCAGAACGGATTGGCGCTGGCAATTATGAGTGTCTATGCCGTTTTCTCATATTTTTTTTGGTGGTTGGTTTTTCGGTCGACTGGGGAATTACCTGAGGCAGCCGGATCTGAGTTAGTTTGATCAAAATTAATGGCGAAATAACAAAATGGCCCCGACCTAAACCCAAAAAGGAGAATTTATGGAAATCAAACCCACTGGCTATAGATCGATTGATGAATATATTGCCATGTTCCCGGTGAATGTCCAAAACATACTGGTTGAGTTACGGGCGGTTATTAAAGCTAATGCACCAGGTTCTGAAGAGAAAATCAGTTATCAAATGCCAGCCTTTGCCCAAAAGGGAAACCTGGTCTGGTTTGCTGCTTATAAAAACCATATCGGTTTTTACCCCACACCGGGTGGAATTGAGGCTTTTCAACAAGAGCTATCCAATTTTGAACTTTCCAAAGGCACAATCCGATTTCCGATTGACAAACCCCTACCGTTTGAATTGATCGGCAAGATGGTGAAATTTAGAGTGGCCGAAAATCTCAAAAAAGCAGAGCGAAAAATGATAAAAAAGAAATAAATTGGCGATGGCGTTGTGGACAGTTTGATGAAATCGGACAACATGCGTAAGTGCAATTATTCTTTTCATTATTTTTCTTATATTATGCTGGTGCTGGTAGTGTATGGCGCTGCGCTTATCCCCCTGATTGCGCAACAATATAGCTATGATTGGTACTCAAAACTGGGGTCCGCTGCTGGTTTTTTAATCTTTCTGATGGCAGGTTTGTTTGTATTGTTTTTTGGCCCAAGGAATGAAAATAACAGAATTTCCCAACCAATTTTAATTGGGGCCGCTCTTGGATTGTTGTGGATAGTTGAAATAGCCATCAATAATATAATTGCACCGCCTTTGCCCATGCGGGATATTATGGATAATGTCTTTTGGGCTGTTATTGCCTTCTTAATTTTTTCCTGTTCCAGTATCAGCGCTTATCGAATCGGCCGAATGCGGGCTGGTATTTTGGTGGGCGCATGGAGCGGATTTGTCAGCGGGTTGATGGCCTGCTGCATGGCTTTATCGGTGGTACTTTTTGGAATGGAATATTTTGTCCGGGATCCCCTTAATATTATTGAATGGGCGCAACGCGGAGGGGACAGTGGCGTACCAACGCTACAGGCTTACTTTGCGTATGAAATATTTGCCGGAGCATTTTTACACCTGCTTGTATTAGGAATATTAATGGGTATAATTTTGGGTGCGTTGGGCGGTCTGCTTGGGAATCTCATCCATTTATTGGACAGAAGATTGATTAAATCTGCCTGACCGTAATGCGCGGTAAATATAATCCAACAGGAAAAAGTAAACAGCAAGCAATCATTGATCACCTGGCATGCAAGGAACCATTTGATGGCCGGATTCAGTCAGACCCCAAAGTTCATTCTTCGTTTGTTGCATTGGCCTCCAAAATTGGTTTATGCACTTGGGCTGGGAGCCTGGATTGGAAATTTTGTACTACTTTTGACAACCATTGGGCGAAAATCAAGCCTGGCACGCGTAACTCCTTTGCAATATGAAATTATTAATGGGAAGATTTTCCTGGGAGCAGCGCTTGGGCTGAAAACGGATTGGGTACGGAATATCCTGGTTAATCCACACGTCGAGATCCGCATCAAATCAAGGAAATTTACAGGAACCGCGGAAGCGATCAGCGACAAAAGCCTGATTGCCGATTTTTTAGAAGTACGTTTAAAGCGACATCCTGAGATGATGGGTGCCTTACTGCGAGCTGAAGGTATTCCATTTCCGCCAGTGCGCAGCGCTCTCATGCAGCATGCATCAGAACTAACCCTGATTGTAATCACACCGGATAATAAATTACTGATATAACAGACCCTAATCAAATTACCCCAGGATTCATTGTTATTGTCAGGAACAACCTGGCGAATTATTTTTCTTGATTAATGGGTGATCACCAAACTGTTTTGACATGTGAAATGTAATTCAGGCTGGGTTCTGCAAGAAATTTTGAGAACTGCCAGTTTGGAAGATGTGTCTCTTCTGACGGAATAAACGGTTTTATCGAGTACATCGAATTGGCGCACTGTTAGATCAGTTCCTGTTATTGGGACCCCATTTTATTTTTGAGATGGAATTTTCCCCAGGTTATTAATATTTCGTTATAAACATTAACAAAGTCTTGTAAATATGAACAAATACTGTACAATATATGTACAGATATGTAATAAAAACCTTGGGAAATTGTTGTGGCGTAAATAATAGGCAGTCCCCGGGGATAATTTATAAACTATCTGAAGGATAAAGAGAGAATAAAATGAAAGATAAATGGCGACAAATTGTTGTAATTGTTAGCATTCTTGGCACCCTGATTGTAAATGGGCTGGCGAATGCGCTGCCTCTGAACGGTTTAAATACCGGGCAAATATCAGATCGTTTCAAAGTTTATTTTGTCCCGGCGGGTTATGTCTTCGCCATCTGGGGAGTGATTTACGTTGGTTTAATTGCTTTTGCGATTTTCCAGGCTTTGCCTGCTCAGCGTGAGAATCCGCGCTTGAGAGCCACCGGTTGGTGGATTGCACTGGGTGGCGTGGCGAACAGCGCCTGGATTTTCTTATGGCATTATCTGCAATTTCCTCAGACACTGGTGGCAATGTTGGTTTTACTTGGCACACTGATTATGACCTACCTGGGATTGGAAATTGGACAAAAGAAAGTTTCTGCAACTGAAAAATGGATGGCGCAGATCCCATTCAGCATTTACCTGGGTTGGATCACAGTCGCCACGGTGGCAAATGTCACGGATGTGCTCGATTATTGGAAGTGGGACAGATTCGGTCTTGCACCAGAGAATTGGATGGCAATCGTTCTATTGGCCGTTTTGGTGATAACCGGATTAATGATATCCAGCAGGTTTGATGTGGCTTTTACAATTGTAGTGCTGTGGGCATTGGTCGGAATTTCGGTTAAGCATGCAGCTGTACGGGTAGTTGCCATCCCCCCCCTGGTCATCTTTGTGTTGATTGTATTGAATCTGCAAATGACCTGGCGGCGGATCCAGGCAAAAAAGCGTGAGCTGGCTGGATGAATCCTGGCCTGATTGTTTTGACCCTGCTAAGCGGATTGGCATTTATATTGCTGGTTGGGCCTTTCATGATACCTGTACCTGACCTTGATGGGCTGAGCCCGGCGGGGGATTTTGTCGATTCAGATAGCCAGTTTGTTGAATTAAATGGTTTGAAT
>CAZLJB010000012.1:0-21440 GCA_964559195.1 uncultured Anaerolinea sp.
GCCAGCGCTAGAGAGCACTTCCCATAGCCCAATGCTTCATGCAGAATCAGGATTTCGCCATTATCACCGCGCTGTTCCTCCAGTACATCTAATCCGGTAATGCCAAAGTCTACACTACCGTTACGGATGGAGATAACGATGTCGGTTGGGCGTTGAAATAAAACTTTCAACCCCGGGATGGAAGGAATGGTTGCCTCATACTGGCGCGGATTTGGCTTGTAAATATCAATTCCGCAGGCTTTAAGAAACTCGATTGTCTCTTCAGCCAGGCGTCCCTTGGAAGGGATGGAAAGACGTAGGTCAGAACGTTCCATAAAATGGCTCCTTTTTCTTGAAACCTGGCGATGATCTGCTGGGGTGTTGTAAAAAAAGACCCCTGGCTTGCTGGCCGGGGGCTGAATGAATGGTTAGTTGGCGGGTAAAAGAAACTAATCTGCTTTCCGGTCAGGCAGGTAGGTTATCTGATAATGATGATGGGCGCAAATAAGTTTCATAATAGCAATCATTTTACTGGCAGGTTTATTTTCCGTCAATCTACTGCGCCTTGCAATTCTTATTTTGAACTCAAATATACGAAAGGGAAAAGTTTTGGGGTATTTTCGGAAGCGAAGCTTCTGATAAATACCCCAAAATCCCATACAATAAAATCAACCCAAGAAATGCCGGTCAATTCAGTTTTGATTAAGTTTTTTAAACTGAACCTCGACCGTCTTTCATCCCATCAATTTCGTTCAATTCACCAGTTACAATGAATATTGTCCGTTCGCAAATATTGGTGACACGGTCAGCAAAACGTTCCAGATTGTGGGCCACCCATAAAAGCCAGTTGGCGCGCTCGATATTTTCAGGGTCCGTCATGATATACGTCATCAATTCACGGTAGATCTGGTTGTATAGATTATCAACATCGTCATCTTCTGCTGGAATACCGCGTGCCACTTCTGCATCCTCATTCACAAAGGCCAGCAAAGCGCGATGCAGCATATCAGCCCCGATTTGAGCCATACGCGGGATATCCACCAATGGTTTTAGCAAGGGTTGGTTGCCCATGCGTACATTGATGATACCAATGCCTTTTGCATAGTCGCCCATACGTTCCAATTCGCTGATCACCTCAAAGAAAGATGCCAGCAGACGCAAATCGCGAGCCATGGGTTGCTGGGTTGCGATAATAATCATGACCTGGTTTTCGAGCGCAAACCGCTTCTCGTTAATTTTATTGTCCAGGTCAATCACTTTTTGCGATGCTTCTGCATCCCTTTTTTTTAGGGCTTCCACTGAATCAAGTATATTTTGTTCCACCAGGCTTCCCAGTAGAATGATCTCGTCCTTCAATTGTTGGATTTCTGCTTCAAAGGTTTTTCGTAGCATACTGCACCTCGTTTTACTTGATATGAATTGGGATTGGAAGGTTAACCAAATCGACCGGTTATATAATCTTCGGTACGTTTATCGGATGGCGATGTAAACAGAGTTTTTCCTTCAGCGTATTCCACCAGTTCCCCTTGAAGAAAAAACGCGGCGCGGTCTGCGGTTCGGGCTGCCTGTTGAACTGAGTGAGGCACCAGGATGATCGTGTAGTTTGTTTTTAAATTTTGCAGGGAAGCCTCGACCTTTCCGGTTGAGATAGGATCCAGACCGGAGGTTGGCTCGTCAAGCAGGATGATTTCTGGTTCCAAAGCCAGGGAACGCGCCAGGCATAAGCGCTGCTGTTGCCCGCCGGATAGTGCAATGGCTGGCTCTTCAAGACGATCTCGAACTTCATCCCAAAGCGCTGCCTGTATTAGTGAACGTTCCACGGCTTCGTTTAATTTGGAACGGCGATTTTCTCCCATAACCTCCAGGCCATAGGTGATATTTTTTCGAATCGACATTGGCAGTACCACCGGACGGGCAAAAACCATCCCAACCTTACGGCGGAGTTTAATGACATCAGTTTTGGCATCAAGTATATTTTCCCCACCGATTAAAATTTGCCCTTTGATGTTTTTTACTTCGGACAGGTCATTTAACCGGTTCAGGCAGCGCAGCAAGGATGATTTTCCGCCGCCTGCGGGACCAAACAAAACCGTGATGGCATTTTCTCGAATTCTCAGGCTTATATTGCGCAGAGATTCGGTGCCATCATCATATTGCAAACTAAGGTTTTCGATAATAATTTTGTCAGGCACTATTGTTTTCCACGGAACATGCGGAGAATTAAGGAAATCAGCCAGATGACAGCCAGGCAAACTATCAGGAAATCCACCTCGTCTGGAAGTGGGCTGATCCGTAAAAAGGTAATGAATGCTACGGTCAGCAGGTTTCCTGCTGAATTAAATGCATTCCCAATTAACTGCATAACCTGGTCAATCAGCTGGGTGGTTGATGTGGCTGGCATAATTACCTCCAATAAATTGAATTGAATTAGAAAAACTAATTGTAATGAACTACCATTGTCGACGCGCCCGGGCTCGGGCACGAATGATAGTGGCGATCAGGTTCATACCCAGAACAAAGGCAATCAATACCAAAGCGGTGCCGTATTGGATCTGAAAGGGCATTTCAGGTATCTGGGTGGAGATTACAAATAGATGATAAGGAAGCGCCATGGTTGCATCAAATACTGAACCCGGTAAACGAGGCAGGAAAAATGCAGCACCTGTAAATAAGATTGGAGCAGTTTCACCCGCCGCGCGTTCCAATCCCAGTATGATGCCGGTGATGATACCCGGCAGTGCTTCTGGCAATACAATTCTGCGGATGGTTTGCCAGCGCGTGGCACCCAGGGAAATTGATACGGTGCGGAAGGATTGCGGTACAGCGCGAAGTGCTTCTTCTGAGGTTGAGATAATGACTGGCAAGGTCATGATCGAAAGGGTCAACGAAGCAGAGATAATGCTTGTACCAAACTTTAGAAATAGGACGAATAACCCCAGACCAAAGAGTCCATAGACAACCGATGGAATGCCTGACAGATTGATAATGGCGATACGGATTGTGCGTGTAATCCAGGTGTCACTGGCGTATTCGGATAGAAATATGGCTGCAGCCACTCCCAGTGGTACCGAAAAAATTGCTGTTCCGATGGTCAGGTAAAAAGTGCCAACAATGGCGGGCATGATACCACCCTGGCGCATACCATCGTGAGGAAATCCGCTCAGGAATTCAAAAGAAATTGCACTCCGGCCCTGAAAAATGATATAGATCACAATCCCAATGATGGGAATGACAGTCAGGGCTGCCATGGTTGTCAGCAGGCCGAAGCCCAGTCGTTGTGTCAGGTTGCGATTGATGGAAGTCGTTTTTCTCATCTTTTTTTTTAGACCCGGTTAATAAATTGCAATCAAATACCCTTGAAAGATCAGGACAGGACTTTTTCGGCGCGTTTTTGAGAGCGAAAGACAACTGCTGACGCGATCACATTGACGACCAGGGAGATGATAAAAAGCACCATGCCGATAAAGAAAAGGGTATGGTAATGAATGCTCCCGTTGGCTACCTCGCCCATTTCAGCTGCAATCGTGGCTGTCATGGTACGCACCGGTGAGAAGATGGCGGTTGGCGTAATAGCCAGCACGGGCGCATTACCAGTCACCATCATAACAGTCATGGTTTCGCCAATGGCACGACCAATACCCAGCATAACTGCGGTCAAAACTCCAGAGCGGGCAGCAGGTAGGGTTACCCGCCAGATGGTTTGCCATCGGGTAGCGCCAAGCGCCCAGGCGCCCTCGCGGTAGGAGCGAGGCACCGAGTCCAAGGCATCCTCTGCCACTGAGACAACTGTTGGCAGGGCCGTCGCGCCCAATAGAATTGAACCAGCAATGGCAGTCAGGCCGGTTGGCAAGTTAAGCAAGACCCTTAAGTATGGCGCCAGAACAAGGATCCCGAGAAATCCGAGCACGACGGATGGCAGTCCACCCAGCAGCTCAACCAATGGTTTTAATATTTCGCGCATCCAGCGAGGAGCAATTTCTGAAATATAAATGGCGGTTCCGATCCCAAATGGAACGGCGATCAGAGTTGCGCCCAGGGTTACAATGATCGAGCCGCTGAGCAATGGCAAAATGCCAAAATAATTTTCGATTGGATACCAACGCAAAGCAAGCAAATCTGTAAACTTTACTTCTTGCAAGGTTGGCAGACCTTCACGCAGCAGGAAATAAAAAATGAGTGTAACAAACACGATGGCAGAATATCCGGCGGCACGAATGGCGCCAGTAATTATAGATTCTTTCCAGTCAAGATTTGATTCCATGGAGTTACCTTATGATCGGTACAAAACCCAGCCTGGCAACAATTTGTTGGGCTTCATCTGATATGATCCAATCCAGATAATTTTTTTCTGCTCCGGTAGCAGTGCCTGCGGTATACATATACAGGTCGCGGGCTATTGCATAACTTTTATCATTTACCGTGGCGATGGAAGGAAGTTGATAAGTTTGGCCCTCTTTTTTGGCGATGGCGATCATTTTCAGGTCTTTTGGCACATAGCCCAATCCGTCGTAACCGATTGCATTAGGATTGGAGCGAAGTTCGTTGATGATTCCTTCCGATGATGGCAGCAGCAGCGTATCGGTGGAGAAGAGCGTTTTGTTTTTCTTGTCACCCAGCCTCAATACAGTTTCCAGGAAATAAACATGGGTGCCTGAGTTGGTTTCGCGTGAAAGCCTTACGATAGGCCGGTCTTCCCCGCCTACTTCTTTCCAGTTGGAATATTTTCCGCTGTAGATATCCGAGATTTGCTGGAGAGTCAGTTGACCGACTGGGTTTTGCGGGTTGACAATTACAGCAATTGCATCACGGGCGATGACGTATTCCACGGGATGGATGCCTTTTGCCTGGGCTTGATTTAGTTCATCCACACTGATTTTGCGTGATGAATTGGCAATACCGACTGTGCCATTGATCAATGCGGCCATACCCGTGCCTGAACCGCCGCCGGTGACTGAAATTCGAACTTCAGGATGCTCGATTTGGTATTGTTCTGCCCAGGCAAGTGCCAGGTTGACAATTGTATCCGAGCCTTTATTTTCAATATAGGCCGATGCTGTTGAACCAGTTTGCCCGGTTGGCTGCGGGCTGCAGGCCGAAATTAGCCATGCGAGGAAAACCAGGGTGAAAAATAGAAATCGTTTCATACTTATTGCGATTATATCGTTAACAAGCTGTTGTTAATAAAGTAAAATTCAATCATGATTGAACACTCTGTCTTTTCGGTACGTGACCTGAATTTTTTTTATGGCCGTTCTCAAGCCCTTGCGGATATAAATATAGAAATCACGCCACGCATGGTTACAGCGCTGATTGGCCCGTCTGGTTGTGGAAAATCGACTTTTCTGCGCTGCCTAAATCGTATGAACGATACCATCATGGGCACACGTGTTGAAGGCCAGGTGTTGTTAAATGGTAATAATATTTATGCTGAAGACGTGGATGTGGTTGATCTGCGCCAGCATGTAGGCATGGTCTTTCAAAAACCCAACCCCTTTCCGCAATCCATTTTTGATAACGTGGCGTTTGGCCCCAGGGCCCTGGGTGGCATAACCAGCAAGACTCAACTGCAGGAATTAGTTAAGACCAGCTTGAAAAAGGCTGCCCTATGGGACGACGTAAAAGACAAGCTTCAGGCCGATGCACTGGGGCTTGCACTTGGACAGCAGCAGCGCCTTTGCATTGCTCGAGTGTTGGCTACAAAACCTGATGTGATATTAATGGATGAGTCCACTTCGGCGTTGGATCCAATTGCCACTTTGCGAATTGAAGATCTGATCCAGGAATTAAAACAAGATTACAGCATTGTCATTGTGACCCATAACATGCAGCAAGCTGCGCGTGTTTCTGATTTTACAGGCCTGTTTTGGCTGGGTAAGCTGGTTGAGTTCTCGCGTACCACGGAAATTTTCACTCGTCCAAGTCAGGAACTGACAGAGTCTTACATTACTGGCAAAATGGGATAGTGTGGTCTCTTGTACCACAGAGCGGCTGCCAACTGGCAGCCGCTCTGTGGTAGTACGGAATTTGGGTAAGGAGATTTTAGCGTTTCATAAATCTTCTACAAAGTTTTTAGCATCCATCAGCGAAGCGTTTGTATAAGATCGATAAAGTTTGATGGCATCAATCAGTTTTCCCTGGTGTTTTAATTCTGCCACATCCGGATATAAGCTTGCGGCTGGTCTGTCGACGTACGTCAGGCTGGCCTGGTTTAATAAAAAAGCAACTTGCCGTTCCAGTAATTCAACACGTGCATTTAGCCTGGCAAATTGGGCATCATCTACCATGTTTCTCCTTTTTAAACTCGCATAATGATAAGGTAATTGTAAAATTTATCAACCCTGGGGTTGTTTCCAACTATTTCATAATATCAGAATCCAGTTTCATAGTCAAACACTCACCCTATGATTCTTCGCCTGTTTCCACTCAAAGAACCAATAAAACAATGCTCAGGGCAGAATGGTTGTTCCCATTAAATAACGGTCACATTCCCGGGCGGCGCCGCGGCCTTCGTTAATCGCCCAAACCACAAGGCTTTGCCCGCGGCGCATATCGCCAGCCGTAAAAACACCTGGGTGATTGGTTACGAATCTTCCGTACTCTGCTTTTGCATTACTGCGTTCATCACGTGCCACATTCAGCGGGCCCAGGATGGTATCCTCGGGTCCCAGAAAGCCCATTGCTAAAAGTACCAATTGGGCAGGCTGGACCTTTTCCGTGCCAGGGATTTCTTTTGGGCTGATGCGGCCGTTGGTTTCTTTAACCCACCCCACATTCACTGTATGGACTTCTTTGACATTCCCAAGTTCGTCGCCGATAAAACGGGTGGCAGTGACAGAATAGTTGCGGGGATCCCGCCCATAGATGGCTTTGAATTCTTCCTGGGCGTAATCAACCCGGTAGATTCTGGGCCATTCCGGCCATGGGTTATCGGATTGGCGGATTTCTGGAGGGCGGCTTAATATTTCCAACTGCATCAGGCTGCGGCAATGTTGGCGCAAGGCGGTGCCCACACAGTCGGTGCCTGTATCACCGCCACCAATCACCATCACATCCTTACCCTCAGCAGAGATGAAGGTCGGTGTCGAATCCGGCGAGGTTTGGGATTCAGCCTGTTCCTGGTTGAGCAGATGTTTGGTATTGCCTTGTAAAAAGTCCATGGCAAAGTGAATGCCTTTCAAATGTCGGCCTTCCAGAGCCAGGTCGCGTGGCCTGGTGGAACCTCCGCACAACACCACGGCATCAAATTCGCGGATCAATTTATCAGCAGGGTAGTTTGTGCCCACTTCAGTATTGGTGATAAAGGTGATACCTTTGGCCGCCATGAGATCGATGCGTCGTTTTACCAGCTTTTTGTCGAGTTTCATGTTTGGGATGCCGTAAATCAACAACCCGCCAACACGGTCGGCGCGTTCAAAAACAGTCACCAGGTGACCTGCGTTGTTTAATTGGTCAGCACACGCCAGCCCGGCAGGGCCGGAGCCAACCACCGCCACCTTTTTTCCAGTCCGAGCCAGGGGTGGGTTTGCTTCAATCCAGCCTTCTTCGAAACCTTTTTCTATGATTGTCTGTTCAATCGTTTTAATAGTGACCGGGTCCTGGTTAATTCCTAGCGTGCAGGCACCTTCGCAGGGTGCCGGGCAGACCCGCCCGGTAAATTCGGGGAAGTTATTGGTTTTCAGCAATCGATCCAGGGCCTGGCGCCATAGGTCCCGGTAAACCAGATCATTCCATTCAGGGATCAGGTTGTTGATTGGGCAACCTGAAGCCATGCCGTTTAGGATCACGCCCGAATGGCAAAAAGGGATGCCGCAATCCATGCAGCGAGCACTTTGAATCTTAAGCTTGTCTTCTGGAAAGTGAATGTGAAATTCCTGCCAATCGTTTACTCGTTTTTTGGGCGAGCGGTTGACGGGCAATTCACGCCCATATTCCATGAAACCACCAGTTTTGTCCATTAGCGTATCCTTCCTTAGTTGCCACTTACACGCGTAAGATCATTTTTGTTTAGTTCAAAGGCTGCCATGACAGCCTCCTCACCGCTCAGGCCTGAGGCTTCCACTTCCTTAAAAGCATCCAGCATGCGCTCATAATCTTTTGGTATTACGCGCACGAATTTTGGCAGTGCAGCATTCCAGCCGGCCAGGATACGCCGAGCTAATGGGCTGTGGGTGTGTTCTGCGTGGCATTTGATCATGTCTTTGACGGTTTCAACTTCATTTGGTTCGGTCAGCCGCTGCAGAGTGACCATTTCCAGATTACAGTTGTGCGCGAAATCACCATTGACATCAAAAACATAGGCGATGCCACCTGACATGCCCGCAGCAAAGTTGCGTCCGGTGGGGCCTAGCACCACCACTCTTCCGCCAGTCATATATTCACAGCCGTGGTCGCCCACACCTTCCACTACAGTGCGGATGCCGCTGTTCCGTACACAAAAGCGTTCCCCGGCCTTGCCACTGATATAGGCCTCACCGCTGGTGGCGCCGTAAAAAGCTACATTTCCGATGATGACGCTGTTTTCTGGCGCAAAGGTTGAGCCTCTGGGAGGATAAACAATAATCTTGCCACCGGATAGACCCTTTCCAATATAATCGTTTGAATCGCCTTCCAGAATCAGGGTCAGACCGTTGGGAATGAAAGCGCCAAAGCTCTGCCCGGCAGATCCATCGAATTGTAGTTTGATGGTATCTTCCGGCAAACCTGCGGCGCCGTAACGGCGTGTAATTTCGCTGCCCAGAATGGTACCCACCACCCGATTCACGTTCCGAATTGGAAGCTCGGCGCGCACCGCCTGGCCTCTCTCGATGGCGGGTTTGCATAAATCCAGCAAGATCCGATTATCGAGTGTTTTCTCCAGACCATGATCCTGGCGGGTTTTGCAGAATTGACCGCCTTCATCATCTGTATCCGGGCGATACAGAATTTCAGAGAAATCCAGACCTTTGGCCTTCCAATGTTCGATCGCCTCGCGCATTTGCAGTCGATCAGAACGTCCGACCATCTCCTCAATGCTGCGGAAACCGAGCTGAGCCATTATTTCGCGCATTTCTTGGGCGATGTAGTGCATGAAATTGACCACGGATTGCGGGTCGCCCTTGAAGTTTTTTCGAAGTACGGGGTTCTGGGTGGCAACGCCGACCGGGCAGGTATCCAGATGGCAGACCCGCATCATGATGCAGCCCAGGGTGACTAAAGGCCCGGTGGCAAACCCGAATTCTTCTGCGCCGAGCAGGGCGGCAATGACCACATCCCGCCCGGTTTTGAGCTGTCCATCGGTTTCCACAACAATCCGGTCACGCAGGTTGTTCAAGACCAGTGTTTGATGTGTTTCCGCCAATCCGAGCTCCCAGGGTAGGCCAGCGTGTTTGATACTACTGACCGGTGACGCGCCTGTACCACCATCATAACCACTGATCAACACCACATCTGCATGAGCTTTTGCCACACCAGCTGCAATTGTCCCAACGCCAACTTCTGAAACCAGTTTGACGTTAATGCGAGCTTTCTGGTTGGCATTTTTTAAATCATAGATCAACTCAGCCAGATCCTCAATCGAGTAAATATCGTGGTGGGGAGGCGGTGAAATCAGTCCTACACCGGGTGTTGAGTAGCGTACCTTTGCAATCCATGGGTAGACTTTGCGCCCGGGTAATTGTCCACCTTCACCCGGTTTGGCGCCTTGTGCCATTTTGATCTGGATTTCATCCGCACTCACCAGGTATTCACTTGTTACGCCAAAGCGTGCCGATGCCACCTGTTTGATTGCGCTTTTCTTAGAATCGCCATTTGGCATTGGTTTGTAGCGTTCCGGGTCTTCACCACCTTCGCCGGTGTTGCTCTTGCCACCGATGCGATTCATAGCAATTGCCAGAGCCTCGTGCGCTTCCTGGCTGATGGAGCCATAGCTCATTGCGCCGGTCTTAAAGCGATGGCAAATTGAATCTACCGATTCCACTTCTTCCAATGGGATTGGATTTGAAGCGAGCTTGAATTCGAGTAGTCCACGCAAGGTACCCAGCTGGGTGTTCTGGTCATTGATTTGACGGGAATATTCCTTAAAAAGCTCGTAATTACCGGTCTGGCAGGCCTGTTGAAGGTTGTAAATAGTTGTTGGGTTGAAGAGATGGTATTCACCATCCTGTCTCCATTGGTATTCACCGCCAGTCTGCAGGGTTTTATCGCTGGCGGTGCGCCGGGGGTAGCCATCTTGATGTCGCATTTCAGCTTCAGTGGCGATCACATTCAGATCGATACCGCCGATGCGCGAGGGAGTCCAGGTAAAGTATTTATCAATCACACGCTGGTGGATGCCGAGTGCTTCAAAAATTTGGGCACCACTGTAACTCTGGATGGATGAAATACCCATCTTGGAGATGGTCTTGACCACGCCCTTGGTGGCAGCTTTGATATAGTTTTTAACTGCCTGCTTGTAGTCCATGTGATGGATGATGTTCTGGCTGATCAGATCTTCAATCGAATCAAAAACCAGGTAGGGGTTGATGGCTGTGGCCCCATAGCTGATCAGAGCTGCAAAATGGTGAACCTCGCGTGGTTCTGCACTTTCCAGGATCAGCCCGATTTGTGTACGGGTTCCCTGGCGGATCAGGTGGTGGTGCAGCCCCGAAACAGCCAACAGGGATGGGATGGCGGCATGTTCCCGGTCAATGTCCCGATCGGACAGGATGATCAGATTGAACCCACGCGCTATGGCAGCGTCCGCTGCCTGGCAGAGCTCTTCCATTGCCAGTTCAAGCCCGGATCCTCCGGAGCCTGATTTGAATAGAATGGGCAGGGTCGTGCTTACAAAGCCCGGGATCCGGCTATGACGGATTTTTGCCAGAGCCTGGTTTGTCAGAAAGGGGAAATCCAGACGGATTTGGTGGCAACTTTGCGGGGTTGGTTTCAACAGGTTGTTTTCCGCACCCACCATGACTTCGGTTGAAATAACCAATTCTTCGCGGATGGAATCGATAGGCGGATTGGTGACCTGTGCAAACAATTGTTTGAAGTAGCTGAAGAGCAGCTTAGGTTTGTTGGATAAGACAGCCGGAGGCGCATCATTGCCCATCGCGCCGATGGCTTCGATGCTATCCTGGGCCATCGGTGCGATCAGCATTTGCAGTTCTTCGGATGTATACCCAAAGGCGCGCTGGTGCGGTATGAGAGTCGCCGGGTCGGATTTCCGTACATTTTCAGGTTTGGGATCAGCCACATCCTGCAGGCGGACCTGGTATTTATTCAACCAATCGCGGTAAGGATGCTCGGTTGTGATTTTGTGTTTAATTTCCTGGTCGTCTATGATACGGCCCTGGCTGGTATCCACCAACAGCATGCGTCCTGGTTCCAGCCGCCCCTTATAAGCTACTTTTTCAGGGGCCACATCCAGCACACCTACTTCAGAGGCCATGATTAGCTGGTTGTCGGTTGTGACGTAATAACGTGAAGGTCGCAGGCCGTTTCGATCAAGCATTGCGCCGATCAAGACCCCATCTGTAAAACCCATGGCGGCAGGGCCATCCCAGGGTTCCATCAGGTTGGCATGGAATTCATAAAAGGCGCTTTTTTCATCGTCCATGGCTTCGTGGTGTGACCATGGTTCAGGGATCATCATCATCATGACATGTGGCAGTGAGCGTCCGGTCATGATCAGGAATTCCAGGCAGTTATCGAACATGGCTGTATCGCTGCCATCCAGCCGGATGATTGGCAGGATCTTTTTAATATCACTGCCAAATAATTCAGATTCGAACATGTTCTCTTGGGCGCGCAACCAGTTGACATTACCGCGCAGGGTATTGATCTCGCCGTTATGAATGATGTATCGATAAGGGTGGGCACGTTCCCAGTTCGGGAAGGTGTTTGTGCTGAAGCGTGAATGTACCAGTGCCAGCGCAGATTCCATATCCGGTTCGACCAGATCCAGAAAATAGCCTTCCAATTGATCCGAGACCAGCATACCTTTGTAGATCAGGGTCTTGTAAGAGAGGCTGGCAATATAAAAGAATTCGCCGCCCTCGAAAATGCCACCGTATCGAATTTCATTCTCGGCGCGTTTGCGGATGATATATAATTTGCGCTCGAAGGCCATATCGTTCTGGATTTCAGGATTACGCGCAATAAATATTAAACGCATTTTGGGTTCTGCGCGTTTGGCAGTGTTTCCTATGGCAGAATTGTTGACCTTGACTGTGCGCCAGCCCAATACCCGCTGTCCTTCGGATGCGATTACTTTTTCAAACTGAATTTCAATTGCGCGGCGATGGTTGACATCCTGTGGCAAAAAGACCATACCCACCCCATATTGGCCCGGTTCAGGCAATGTAAACCCATGCCGTTCTGCTTTTCGCTTAAGAAAAGCATGTGGAATCTGCATCAAGATACCAGCACCGTCCCCGGTGTTGACCTCGGAGCCGCGTGCTCCCCGGTGGGTGAGGTTGCCGAGTATTGTTAGGCCCTGTTGAATGATCTTGTGTGATTTTTTCCCATCGATATTTACCACCATACCCACACCGCAGGCATCGTGTTCATAGCGAGGATCATAGAGTCCTTGTTTTGGCATTTCGCCGGGCAGATTGATTTTCTGATCTCCTGCGGTGTCGTTGGTTTTCATAACTCCTCCTTCAAGCAACCAGTTGGTCTGGTTGCCAAACATTTCATTTACTTTAATGATTGTAGTATAGGATTGCCGTTTGAGAGTATTTGGGTAGGAATAATTAGGATGGTTAACACCAAAGGTACAAAAAGGTTTTGGCCAACTCTAGAATCGCGTTTTCGATGATCCATTAAAACTATTTTGGTCGGAACTTAGAAGGATGAAATTGCAGAAACCTTATTGTCCCCCATCTATGTAAAATGTATATGCTCCATTTGGGGAATATATCTGTTATTCCTGCAATTTTTAGTAGGGTTTGTTCACAAGGGTTTCTTTTCTTTCGTATAGTTCAGTTTAAAATGAAAACTGCGGCTGTTATCCAGTTAAATATCTTTTTAGACAAAATTATGGTAAAACAAGATAAATTCGTTTGTTTGAAATCGAAAGACCAGGTCGCCTGGTAAAACCATCGTTTTTTATGTGACTTCCTTATCGCAAAGCCGCACTCAGTGATCGCTTGCTGGGATGAAAACGAAATCCACTTTGGATAGACACAATGACAGCTGATTTTACCGAAAACAATACCGGCACTCTGAAAGACAGCCTGGCAAGACCAAGAGCCCACTGGGTGGGTCGTGACACCATTTTATGGAATGTTGCGGGCTCGTATGAAACCCGATACTCGATTTTTTATTCACCGCAGGCTGGGCTAAAGCTGGAAACGGGCGGTATTCGCGGTGGTATCGAAATTCCCCTGGATCTTTATCCCGCAGGCGCGGATGAGGCCACCAGGAAAAAATTTCCGCACCTGGCCAATTCCACAACTTTCAAGCTGCCAGCGGGCAGCCTTTTTCAGATTCCAGACGCGCTGAAATCTGAAATGGCGATTACTGCTTGGGATGCAGGTGGTGCGTTGATCGATGTCACAGGCTTGCAGATCCCTGGTGTCCTGGACGATCTATATTCTTATAAAGGAGTCCTGGGTCTTCATTTTGCTGGATCCATCCCCAGTTTGCAGGTATGGGCACCAACAGCCCGGTCTGTAACATTGCACCTTTTCGATGACTCGCTTACGTCAAAAGCCCATAAACTTCCCATGCATGGTGACCCTTCCAGCGGAGTTTGGAGTATTAACGGCAAGGCTGCCTGGCTTCTGAAGTTTTATCTCCTGGAAGTGGAAGTCTATGTTGCAGCTACCGGGCGGATTGTCAAAAATCTTGTAACCGACCCATACTCCATCAGTCTCTCCACCAACAGCTGGCGCAGCCAGATTGTGGATTTGGGCGCGGCTGACGTAAAGCCTGAGGGTTGGGATGGACTTCAAAAGCCCGCCCTGGATGCGCCTGAAGATATTGTCATTTATGAACTGCATATTCGTGATTTCAGCATTTCCGATCGAAGTGTGCCCCAGGATTTGCGCGGGACTTATAAGGCTTTTACTGTCACTAAATCCAGGGGTATGAAGCACCTAATATCGCTGGCTCAAGCCGGGCTGACGCATATCCATTTATTGCCAGCCTTTGATATTGCCAGTGTCGATGATGATAAATCCACCTGGCAAAGCGTGGATGAAACCAGTTTGAAGGCCTTTTCGCCTGATTCTGACAGGCAGCTGCAGGCAGTCAATGCCATTAAGGATAAGGATGGCTTTAACTGGGGGTATGACCCTTTGCACTACTCCACCCCTGAAGGCAGCTATGCTACTGATCCTGATGGCACCCCGCGCATTCTGGAATTCCGGGAAATGGTTCAGGCTCTCAACCAGGCCGGGCTGCGCGTGGTGATGGATGTGGTCTATAACCATACCAATGCCAGCGGTCTGGATGCCAAATCTGTGCTCGATAAGGTTGTGCCCGGTTATTATCATCGTTTGAATGATCAAGGACAGGTGGAGCAAAGCAGTTGCTGTGCAAACACAGCCAGCGAACATGGCATGATGCGCAAGCTCATGATTGATTCACTGATTACCTGGGCTGCTGCATACAAAGTGGATGGTTTCCGCTTTGACCTGATGGGTCATCACATGCTGGCTGATATGCAAGCCATCCGGGTGGCCCTGGATGCGCTCAGTCTTGAAAATGACGGGGTGGATGGCAAGGCAATTTATATTTACGGCGAAGGTTGGAATTTTGGCGAGGTTGCTTACAATGCGCGTGGGGTTAATGCCGTTCAACATAACATCGGTGGAACAGGCATCGGTGTCTTTAATGATCGCTTGCGCGATGCTGTGCGGGGTGGCAGTCCATTTGACTTTATTTTTGAACAGGGTTTTGCCTCGGGGGTGTTCTTTCAGCCGAATTCATCTGAGAGACGTGGCTATGAATACCAGAAAGGACGGATGCTTGATTATTGTGATTTGATCCGTATATCTCTGGCGGGAAATCTCAGCGATTATGAACTGGTTCGCGCCAATGGGGATAAAGTCCCGGCTAACCAGGTCTGGTACAACGGCTCGCCAGCCGGTTATACCCTGGATCCCCAGGAAAATATTGTTTACGTTTCAGCACATGACAACGAAACCATCTGGGATATTCTGCAGATCAAGCTATCATCTGAGTTGACGCTCTTTGAGCGGGTACGTATGAATAACCTGGCCCTCAGCCTGGTAGCTTTCAGCCAGGGTGTGCCATTTTTCCATGCCGGGGATGACCTGCTGCGCTCCAAATCACTTGATCGCAACTCTTACAACTCTGGCGATTGGTTTAATAAACTCGATTGGACTTACAAGGATAATAATTGGGGTGTTGGGCTGCCCGGTGAGGGTTATGACAAATGGGATATTTTCCGCCCGTTGTTGTCCAATCCGGCGTTAAAACCTGGAAAAGCAGAAATAACTTTTGCAGCCGCCGCTTTTTGCGAATATCTACGGATCCGTAAAAGTTCACCTCTTTTTAGATTGCGGAGTGCAGAAGATGTCAGGCGCTCGGTTTCGTTTCTAAATACCGGTCCATGGCAGATGCCTGGTTTGATTGTTATGCAGCTCACCAACTTTGATCAGCTTGATCCTCTCTACGATAGCATCGTGGTGATATTTAATCCCAGTCCAGCCCCGGTCACCTTCGGCGATTCTGCATTTCTTGAGCGTAAATATCGCCTGCATCCAGTTCAGGCTGTTTCACCGGATAAAATCCTCAGACAGGCCAAGTTTGATATTTCCAGCGGCAGCTTTACCATACCTGGTCGTACAACCGCTGTTTTTGTGTTGAAAAGCTAGCTTCTGCCGGCTATTAAAGAGCTGCTATTTTTTTCTCTTTTTCAGCTCATTTTCCACATCTTGCGGCCGAATGCCCCTGGCTGCCATCAAGACCAAGACATGATAGGTCAAATCGGCGATTTCTTCCACCAGCCTGTCATCTTCCTGTGAAAGCGCAGCGACTACCACTTCGGTACCTTCTTCACCCACTTTTTGGGCCATACGGGGCAGTCCTTGCGCAAACAAGGAGGCTGTATAAGAGCCTTCTGCCGGATTGTTTTTTCGGCTCAGGATAGTTTGGTATAGATCGTTAATTGCCATAAAATTTCCTCTGGATTATCCAAACAATTCGCAAAAAGAGGCCTGGCTCAAACCTCGCCCAATTTACGATAAAAACAACTGTTTTGGCCCGTATGGCAGGCTGGCCCGGCTGGTTGTACCAGTACCAGGAGAGTGTCTGCGTCGCAGTCGTAACGGATTTCAATTAACTTTTGAATATTGCCTGAAGTGCTGCCTTTATGCCACAATTCCTGGCGTGAACGACTCCAAAACCAGGTTTCACCGCTTGCCAACGTTTTTTTTAGCGCTTCGGCATTCATCCATGCGACCATTAAAACATCCTTGCTGCCGGCATCCTGAATCACGGCTGGTATTAATCCGTTTGCGTCAAACTTCAAGTTTTCCAAATTAATTCTCCAGGTTTTCCAGGTTGAATCAGGCCATCCGGATCTTCAGGCCTCGTCCGGTCAGGTAGGTCTTAATGTCGGCCACGCTGTATTCGTTGTAGTGCAGCATGGATGCTACCAGGGCGGCATCCGCTTTCCCTTCAGTGAGAACATTATACAAATCCTCCGGCTTGCCTCCGCCACCTGAAGCCACGACCGGGATGCCCACTGCTTCGGCTATCCGGCGCGTCAGAGTTAGTTCATAGCCCTGGCGTGTGCCGTCAGCATCAATTGAGTTGATCACCAGCTCGCCAGCGCCTAATTCCTCGCCGCGCTGCGCCCAAATGATCGCATCCAATCCCATTGGGGTGCGCCCGCCATTGATCACGATTTCATAACCGGATGGGATTTGGTGGGTGGGAGTGACGCGCAGCACATCCATCGAAAGTACCACAGCCTGGGCGCCAAACGCGTAAGATGCTTCAGCAATTAACTGCGGATTCTTTACCGCCGCCGAATTAACATTGATCTTTTCTGCTCCGGCCAGCAGCACCCTTGCGCAATCTTCCAGCGTGCGCAGCCCGCCTCCCACTGAAAAGGGGATAAAAACCTGTTCTGCCACCTGACGTACAACCTCGATCATGATGCCGCGATTTTCGCTCGAAGCGGTGATATCGTAAAAGACGAGTTCATCTAACCCGGCTTCGTAATACTTGCGAGCCTGTTCCACTGGATCGCCAATGTCACGCGTGTCCACAAACTTGATGCTCTTGGCAAGCTTTCCATCGCGTACATCCAGGCATGAAATTATTCTTTTGCTTAACATTATTGCTCCGGAATCATTGCTTTTCGCTGGTGGCTGGGGTAGTTGGCTGAAGATTGCATTTGGCATTCACTGGGAGCTGGTCTGGCAATTTTACTTGGCCAGGATCGTTGGGTTAATTTTCCCAATCTGCAAAGTTCTCCAGAATTTTCAGCCCCAGCGGCCCGCTTTTTTCGGCGTGGAACTGTACTGCGAACAGGTTATCCATGCCAATTGCAACCGGAAAATTACCGCCATAATCGCTGGTTGCGTAAATGTGCTGAGGGTTTTCCGGGCGTGGATAGTATGAATGCACAAAGTAGAACTCATCCCCGGGCTGCAGATGCCCAAGAATTGGATGGGATTGTGTGATGCTGACTGCATTCCAACCCATGTGTGGGATCTTGAGAGCCGGGTCGGTAAGTTGAAAACGCACACATTCACCGGGTAACAAATTCAGTCCAGCTGTATCGGCTTCTTCCGAGTGGGTCAGGATGATCTGGCAACCAATGCAAATCCCCAGGATGGATGTGCCGCGTCGAAAGGCCTCCTTCAAGGCCTGATCCAGTCCTCGTTCCTTCAAGATACTCATGGCAGCCCCGGCCTGACCGACCCCCGGGAAGATGACCCGCTCAGCCCGCCGGACAACATCCGGATCGGCACTGATCTGGTTTGGGATACCAAGGTGATCCAACGCGCGTTTGACCGAAGTCAGGTTCCCGGCTTTATAGTCCACAATGGTAATCATGCTGCAGCCTTGAAACATTCGCTGAGAGAAATTTTCCCGTCATATAAAGCCCGTCCGATGATGACGCCTGCCAGTCCCGCTTCTTGCACCTGTCTTACATCCGCCAGGCTGGAAACACCCCCCGATGCAACCACTTGCATGCCGCTCTCTTTTTGCAATTCACAGGCATTGTGGATGTTAACCCCGCTGCTGACTCCATCGCGTGCTACATCGGTCAGCACGCACCATTCAATGCCCATTTGTTGAAATTGGCGGCCAACTTCGGCCACGCTAAAAGCGGTGGCTTGCTGCCAACCCTTAATGGTGACCTGTCCATCGCGCGCGCCGATATCGCCGGCAATGCGTGCCGGGCCAAATTGTTTGATGACTTTTTCCACCAGCGCCGGGTTTTGGATGGCGACTGTACCGAGAAAGACTCGTTCCACGCCCATTTCAATGGCCGTACGGATGGTGTTTTCATCCCGCAGGCCACCCCCAAACTCAACCTTCAGACCAACTGTCAGGATGCTCTCAAGCGCTTTGAAGTTTGCGCTGGATTCTTCATCGAAGGCACCACTTAGATTGATGATGTGCAGCCAGCTGGCGCCTTCGCTTTTCCAGCGTTCTGCCCAGGCGCGTGGATCGTCGCCGTAGACTGTTTGGCGGGTTGGATCGCCCTGGGCTAACCGGACGACTTTGCCATTGCGCAGATCGATGGCTGGAAATATATTGAAGGGTGTTTTGGAGTTATTTGGCATTCGTATTCCGGAGTAATTTTCGCAGTTCAATCCTATCAACGGGTCAGTGTCCCTTTTGTGGAGGGGATGCTCGTGCGGCGTGGGTCGAGCTGTGTGGCGATATCCAACGCGCGTGCCACAGCCTTGAAAAGGGCTTCGGCCTTATGATGATCGTCACGCCCGTATAATACGCGTGCGTGTAAATTACAGCGGCTGGTTATTGCAAAGCTCTCCAGAAAATGGGGGAAGAGGCTGGTGGGGATTTCGCCCACCGCTGCTGGGCCCCATTCTGCCTGTACTACGCAGTATGGGCGCCCGGAGAAATCGATTGCGGCAAAGGCCAGGGTTTCATCCATGGGGACATAAAAATTGCCCATGCGAGCGATACCCTTGCGATCACCCAATGCCTGGTCAAACGCCGAACCCAACACCAGGGCCACATCCTCAACCGTGTGATGTACATCGATTTGCAGATCGCCCTGAGCCTGGACTTGCAAGTCAAATAACCCGTGCACAGCGACGTGCGTCAGCATGTGATCTAGAAAACCCACGCCGGTTGAAATAGTGTGCTGACCTGTGCCATCCAGTTCCAGTTCGATCGATATTTTTGTTTCGTTGGTATTGCGTTCGATTTTTGCGCTGCGCATATACGTTTGTCCTTTTGCAAAAGCGAGTCTCAAAGGCAGGCTAAAGTCTATGCCTGGACCCTTTTCATAAGCCAGCTGCTGTTATCTGTTCGATTGCGTTGATAAGTGCATCCATCTGTTCGGGTTTCCCAATTGAGATGCGAATGCAGTCCATTAAACCGGGCTTGTTGAAATACCGAATGAAGATGCCATACTGGTTGGCCAGCTCCGTTTTTAGTTGGGCGGCGTCCCGTCCGATCACCTGGCAAAGGATGAAGTTTGAATGGCTTGGGTACGGTTTCAGGAAGTGAATCTGTTGCAGCCTATTCATCAACCGTTCGCGCTCGGCCACCAGGCTGGAAACTGTTTGGGTCAGGAAGGCCTGGTCTTCCAGTGATGCAATCGCTGCCACACTCCCGGCCACGTTGACGTTGTATGGCTGCTTGGCTTTCCAGAGCGTGGGCATAATCCAGCCAGGGAAGGCGCCGTAGCCAACCCGCAGCCCGGCCAGCCCGGCCAGTTTGCTGAAGGTGCGCAGTACGATCAGGTTGTCGCGTGCTGGAACTTCCTGGATCTGGCTGATGGTTTTTCCAAGATGGTCCGGATCGGCGAATTCTATATAGGCTTCGTCCAGTACGATCATGACTGGCAGCAGAAGTAGCTCTTGCAGGATGGAGGCCGGGATGAGGGAACCATCCGGGTTATTGGGTGAAGTCAGGAAAATCAGCCTGGGGGCATGTTTTTCAACTGCAGCCAGGATTCCGCTCAGATTTAATGAGAAATCAAGCTGGCGGGGCACTTCAATCACGCGTGCTGCGTTCAAGCCGGCGTCAAAAGCATACATGCCGAAAGTCGGTGGGCAGTTGATGATCGTATCGCCTGGCGTGAGCATGCTCCGCATGATCAGGTCGATCAGCTCATCTGCGCCAGAGCCCGGCAGTAGATACTGGGCTGGTACACCCGTAAAACTCGCCAGTTTTGCGCGCAAGGCGCGGCTTTCCGGGTCTGGGTAGATGTGTGGAAAATCTATTTTGGCCAGGGCCTGCCTGGCCGCGGGTGACATACCGTAGGGGTTCTCATTGGCATCCAGCTTGATGATGTCTTGCGGCTCGCGCCCGATGCGTGTCGAGAGCACCTCAAAGGGTACGATGGGTGTGTAGGCCGGTAAATTGGCAATGTGAGCGGGTAGTTTTTGGACATCAGGCATGGGGCGGCCTTAGCTTTTGGTGCGGAAATCTGCTGAGCGGGCATGCCCTTCCAGGCCTTCTGCGCGCGCGATCAGGGCTGCTTCGGGTGCGATCTGGGCGGTTGTGGCGGAATTCAACGCGATCAGGCTGATGATGTGTACAAAGTCCCAGACGTTTAGCGGCGAGGCAAAGCGAGCCGAGCCACCGGTTGGCATGACGTGGCTGGGTCCGGCGACGTAGTCACCCAGCACTTCGAAGGAGTGTTCACCCATAAAGATGCCGCCCGCATTGGTGATTTTTTCACTGAGAGCCCATGGATCAGTCACTGCCAGGCAAAGATGTTCCGGGGCGTACAGATTGTTCAGCTCGGCAGCCTGATCGAGATCGCGGGTGACGACGATACCGCTCTGTCCTGGGAGCGATTGAGCCAGGATATCGGCGCGCGGCAGGCTTTCCATCTGACGCCCAACCTCCACCTGTACCGCCTCAGCCAGTTTACGCGAAGGTGTTAGAAGAATGGCCGAAGCCAGCACATCATGCTCGGCTTGTGCCAGCAGGTCTGCTGCCACCCAGGCGGGCCTGGCGCTGTCGTCGGCGATAATCATCGTTTCGGTCGGCCCAGCCAGTCCGTCAATTCCCACCACGCCAAAAACCTGGCGTTTCGCCAGGGTCACGAATAAATTACCTGGGCCAAAAATCTTATCTACGGCGGGGACGGATTCTGTTCCATAGGCGAGCGCGCCAATGGCCTGCGCGCCGCCCATGGCATACACTTCACTGACGCCGCACAGCGCGCAGGCAGCCAGGATGATTTCTGGAACCTGACCAGCCAGGTCTCTGGCTGGCGGCGTAACCACCACGATATCTTTTACGCCTGCCACCTGAGCTGGAATGGCAGACATCAGGACTGAGGAAGGCAGGGGTGCCGTACC
>CAZLJB010000013.1:0-19232 GCA_964559195.1 uncultured Anaerolinea sp.
AGAGGCATCTGTCCTGCCATTAGACGAGCCCCCAATTAGTCGAGCGGGCAGTATTCTATCATGCCCGCCCAAAACTGGCAAGTTAATAATTAACCCTGGTTGCAAATTTTCGTTGGTACTTGCCAATATTTTTTTACCAACCTAGTTGTGGATAGACCTATGTTGGTAAACGATATCTAAAACCAAGGACAAAACAAGCCCATGCAGGCTACGAGAAAATAAAGTGCGTGTATCAGCCAAACTACCTGGAATCACGAAATTACCGCATTTTTGACGGTCTGGGGGGCATTTGTACCCATTACCAGGGCATACGCTGCAAGCGTAACCAATGCAATAATCCGTACCCATCAAACCAATCGCAGGAGGGAGTTTATATCAAAACATTTACCGAAGAAACCAGCCCTGGTTTTCATCAAATATCGTTCCTGACGTGCTATCGCTGTTTGTTATAATAGATTATTATCTTGTGTCAAATTATACGCTAAAAGGAAAACAACATGGCTTCGAACGAAACACCTCGTCCAACCGACTTCATTCGTGAAGCGGTTGCAGAAGATTTACGCTCAGGGCGATTTAACTATGTGCGCACCCGCCTGCCACCCGAGCCGAATGGCTACCTGCATATCGGGCATGTCAAAGCTTTTTTGATTGATTACAACATAGCCCATGAAAATGGTGGCGAACTTTACTTGCGTTTTGATGACACCAATCCGGCCAAGGAAGAAATTGAATACGTGGATGCCATCAAGGAAGATGCAGAATGGCTGGGGATCCGCTGGGTAAAAGAAACTTACGCTTCCGATTATTTTGAAAAATTATATGTATGGGCCATCAAACTCGTCAAACTGGGTAAAGCGTATGTAGACGATCAGAGCGCTGAGGAAGTCAGCAAAAGTCGGGGCACGCTGACAGAACCCGGCATCGAAAGCCCCAACCGTAACCGCAGCATTGAAGAAAATCTTGACCTGCTCGAACGCATGAAAAACGGTGAGTTCCCGGATGGCAGCCGCATTCTACGCGCCAAAATTGAGATGGCCCATCCCAACATGGTCATGCGTGACCCGGCTATGTATCGAATCATACATGAACCTGCCCACCATCGCACAGAGAGGCATTGGTGTATTTATCCAATGTATGACTGGTCGCATGGACAGAACGATTCGATGGAAGGTGTTACCTATTCGCTTTGCTCGATGGAATACGAAATCCATCGACCCCTCTATGAATGGTTTTTGGATCAACTTGGCGAATTCAAACCCAGGCAAATTGAATTTTCGCGCCTGAATCTGACGTTTGCAATGATGAGCAAACGCAAGCTTCGCAAACTAGTCGAATCCAATCTGGTCAAAGGCTGGGACGACCCTCGTTTGACGACTTTACGAGGCATGCGCCGCCGAGGCTATACATCAAAAGCTATCCTGGATTTTATTAACAAGATAGGCGTTGCCAAGAATACCAGCTGGATTGATTTCGCCTTGCTTGAATCTTGCGCCAGGGATGATCTTAATAAAAACTCACTGCGCCGCATGGCAATTTTGCGTCCCTTGAAGGTGATCATAGACAACTTTCCTGATGATCTGGTGGAAGAATTGGACGCCATCAATAACCCAGAAGATGCGTCAGCTGGCACGCGTAAGGTGGCATTCTCCAAAACAATTTACGTCGAACAGGACGATTTTCGCGAGGCACCGCCTCCCAAGTATTTCCGACTTTACCCCGGCAATGAAATTCGCCTACGCTACGCCTATTTTATAAAGTGCGTTGGCGTTGTGAAAGATGAGCAAGGCAACCTTACCGAAATCCACTGCACCTATGACCCTGCCACCCGGGGTGGTGATGCTCCCGACGGCCGCAAAGTCAAATCAACAATTCATTGGGTTTCAGCCTCTCACGCAGTCCCCGCTGAAATCCGGCTATACGACCGGCTGTTTAGTAAGGAAAACCCGGATGAAGGCGATGATTTCTTATCTTATATCAACCCGGCCTCGCTCGAAATTCCAGATCAAAGCTTTGTCGAAGAATGTCTGGCTGAAGCGAAACCTGGTGATAAATTCCAATTTGAACGGAACGGGTATTTTTGCATGGACCCGGACAGCCAGCCAGGTAAGCCAGTTTTCAATCGAACTGTCTCGTTGAAAGACGCCTGGGCCAGGATCGAACATAAACAAGCCTGATAAATCAAACGCGGAAGCCGGTTGGCTTCCGCGTTTGATTTATCTCATCTTTTCAAGCAGCCCGATAGCATGCTGCAATCGCACTAGAACTTTCTTTTTGCCAACAATTTCCATGCTTTCAAACAAAGGTGGGCTGACCATCTGCCCGGTCACAGCCACACGCAAAATCCCAAAAACCTGGTTGGGACTTAATCCAAGTTCTTCAATTAACTGGCGCATGGGTGGTTCGGCGGACAGGTGGGATACGTCGGGCAGCGCTTCGAGCACAGCATAAATTTTCCGGGCCACATGCTCTGATTGTGAAGGGCTAAGGTTTTTACCGACCAATTCCACAGGATTTACATGGATCGATTCTTTAAAGAACCAGGCTGCAAACGAAAGACAGTCATCCAAGGTGACCATCCGCTCTCGAATAATGGGAATGATCTTTAAGAGCACCGCATCATCCACCTGTAAACCAGCCTTGATGAAATACGGCTTTACACGAGCCGCCAGATCCGTGAAGGTCAGGCGTCGAATATGTTCCCCATTGAAATAATCCAGCTTGGCAAAATTGATGGCAGCCGGAGAGGGTGTCAGGCGTTTAATATCAAATTTCTCAATCATTTGATCCAGACTGAGCACGTCTTCGGTTTCACCCGCGCCCCAGCCCATCAAAGCAGCCCAGTTCATTAGACCCTCGGGTATAAAACCAAGTTCGTGCATATCCTTCACGAAAATGGAATAACCATCCTTCAGGGCATCGGCTGTCTCACGTTTGCTCATCTTGCCTTTCCCGCTCGGCTTTAGAAATATAGAAAGATGCATCCAAAGTGGTTCTTCCCAACCAAAAGCACGAATGATGTTGACATGCAGTGGAAATGTTCCCAACCATTCCGACCCACGGAAGACGTGTGTGATCTTCATCAAGTGATCATCCACCATTGCAGCCAGATGGTAGGTAGGCCAACCATCTGATTTCATCAAAACAGAATCATCCAACAGCCGGTTCTCAATCGTGATAGGACCTCGCAATTGATCATAAGCTGTCGTGGAGCCTTCCCTGGGCATTTTAAAACGGACTACATATTTTTCACCATTGCCAATCCGCTGGGATGCTTCTGAAGGCGAAATGTCGCGGCAGAGACCGTCGTAATGGATCGGAAGTTTATTCTTGTGTTGCTCCTGGCGAACCTGGTCGAGTCTTTCCATCGAACAAAAACATGGGAAAGCCATCCCAAGCTCAACCAAACATCTGGCATGCTCCTGATAGATTTCGTGGCGATCAGTTTGACGATAAGGACCATATGGCCCGCCAATATCGGGACCTTCGTCATAATTCAAACCCAACCAGTGCAAACCGTCGATTAACTCTTGTTCGGCACCTGGGACAAAGCGTTTCTGGTCCGTATCTTCAATCCGAAGAATAAACTGCCCGCCAGTTTTCCTGGCAAGCAAATAATTATAAAGAGCCGTCCGGGCACTGCCTAAATGCATATGACCGGTCGGAGACGGCGCAAATCGTACGCGAGCAGGTACAGAAATCACTCAAACCTCCGGTTTATAATTCCAACGCCTTATGGCGCATAATGACACTTTCAACAAGACCAATGGCAATCATATTTGCCACCAGGGAACTACCACCATAACTCACAAACGGCAGTGTCAGACCGGTGGCTGGCATCAGGTTTAAATTAACACCGATATTCACAATCGCCTGAAAGGCAATCAGGGTCGCCACACCATACGAGATCAAGGCACCGTAGGTATCGCGCGAAATCCTGGCTGCCCACAAACAGCGCCAGACGATAAAAACAACCAATCCAATAATTAATACCGCCCCAGTAAACCCAAGTTCGTGGGCCGTGGTGGAAAAAATAAAATCAGACCAGCGCACTTTTAAAAAACGCAGCTGGACCTGGGACCCATGACCGTAGCCCTGACCAAACATCCCCCCTGAACCGATTGAAATAAGCGCCTGTTGAATATTATAAATATCGCCATATCGGGCATTTGGATCAGGTGTGACAAAATTCAAAATACGTTTAACCTGGTAATCCTGAACGATCTGAAATTGGACCAGTAATGGAAAAGTAATTGCCAATACCAGCATCCCCACCAGAGCATAACTCACCAGATGCTTGATCGGCACACCCGCCATCCACAATAATACGAACCATAAAACCAGCAACACGATGCTTGTACTCAAATTCGGTTGCAAAATAACCCAAACTGTGATGCCCATCGCCATGATCAGGCTGCGAATGGTCCATTTCGGTTCTTTCATCTCATGCATGTGTTGGACAAAGAAATGTGACAGGCTGAGAATAATAACAAGTTTTGCAAATTCGGATGGCTGAATAAAAACCAGGGTGGTCCTGAACCAACGCGCTGACCCAAATAAAGCCGCACCGATAATGTTTAGTGCCAAAAGTACAATAATCATTCCAATATAAAGTGTATTTGAGACTGAGGACCATAGGCGGTAATCAATCCCTGCCGCCCCAATTAATAACCCGAAGCCTATAAAGGCAAATATGATCTGACGATTGACCAGAGGAGTCGTCACGGTCAATTCGATATTGCCAGCCAGGGCAGAACGAATCATTGTGATACCAATGATAACCAGGATTGTCACAGCCCCCAATAGCCAGAAATCAAAATATCGCCAGGATCCTCCACGCATGTTTATTGTCCATCACCGGGCATATTAAACTTCCGGTGAAAAGAAAATATTAACCTGAACGACGCCGGGTTGCAACGCGCAGAGGTATATCCGCGATCAGACGCTGGGCACGGCCTTCATGTTCAACTTCGATACTCACACTACTTGGATCAATATCAATATACTTTGAAATTGCCGCGATTAAATCATTCTTCAAAGCTTCAAGAGAAGCCGGGCTTATATCAGTACGGTCATGGATCAGTACCAATTGAAGCCTTTCCTTGGCACTCGTGGCACTTTTCTTTCCAGCCAGGCGATTCAGGAAGTTCATATTACTTCCTCCATCCAAGTTTCCCGATACGATCCCACAATGTGTGTGTATCCAAATCAAGGAACGGCACTTCCTCGCCATTTAATCGTCGCGAAATATTTCGAAAAGCTTGCCCGGCCCGGGTTTTTGCTTCCAACGCAAGTGGTGTACCTTTGTTGGATGCGACAATTACATTTTCATCTTCTGGAACAATGCCAATAACATCAATTCTCAACAAATCATAAACATCATCTACAGAAAGCATATCGCCACGTTTAACCAGTCCAGCATTTAACCGGTTAATGATCAATGAAGGGGCTCCTTTTTCTTCTGCTTCAAGTAATCCAATCACCCTGTCAGCATCTCGAACTGCAGACATCTCGGGATTGGTGACGATAAGAATTTTATCCGCGGGAGCTATTGAATTACGGAATCCCCGCTCAATCCCAGCAGGCGAATCGATCAAAACCCAATCTACTTCGTCCCGAAGTTCATCGCAGAGTCGAATCATATCACTTGGTGAAACTGCATTTTTATCCCGGGTTTGTGCTGCCGGGATCAGGAATAATTCGGGCAAGCGTTTGTCCCTAATCATGGCCTGACGCGTTCGGCAGCGTCCTTCCACTATATCAACCAGATCATAAACAATCCGGTTCTCGAGACCCATTACAACATCCAGGTTGCGAAGCCCAATGTCACCGTCGATACACACAACTTTTTTTCCGTCAGCAGCGAGGGCAACGGCAATATTAGCTACGGTCGTAGTTTTCCCCACCCCGCCTTTGCCAGATGTCACAGTAATCACTTTTGCGGTCATCTTTTACTCCACCTTAACCTGGATTCCATATTTCAGCTTGAAGCTGGCCATCTTTGATTCGAACAACTTCGGGTTGGGGTTTACCACGGTGCTCAGGCGCCACAGCGATCTGGTCGGCAATCCGTAGCTGAGTGGGCGACAAATCCAGCGCACACACAACTGCAGTCTGATCACCGTTCGCACCTGCATGCACCACACCACGTAAACGTCCCCAAACAATTACACTTCCACCCGAAATGACTTCGGCTCCTGAGTTTACATCACCGAATATCACCACATGCCCGGCATTTTCGATTCGCATTCCGGAACGAAGCGTTTTATTGACCCATTTGGGGCTTTCGTCATCACCTTTTCTGGATGCCTGAGCTTCTTGTGGTCGCGGTTTGGAAATACGGGTGGCAAGACCCAATATCTGAGCGGTATTTTCTGTTACAGGTGACAGACTCAATATCGCCCAAAGCATGATACCGTGTTCAGATAATCTGTCCCGCAAAATGGCTAGCTCGGCAGATTTTAAAGCCTGACTACCCACATCCAGAGCCAATCGAGCACCCTGAAAAAAAGCTGGCTGCTCCTCAATTCGCTCTATCAGCGCGCGCTGAACAACCGGCCAACCTGCATCGCCAAGCGATACCAGCAGGCCATCACGAACACCTTTGATCTGGACAAGGGTAGATTCATTCATGTTTTATAATTCAAAATTATAGCACAGCCTTGCTAAGGAGCGGTGCCTTGTTGGGACGCATCAATCGACTTTAATTCGAAATAGGCTTCCAAAACCCTGCGAACGATCGGCGCAGCTACACTGGCTCCTTCACCACCATTGTAACAGAACGCAACCACAACAATTTCAGGGTTTTCATAAGGACCATAAGCTACAGTCCAGGCATGGGTTGGCCACGAACCAAATTGACAACGATTTTGCGCCTGGGCAACATTATCACAATACTCAGCAGTGCCAGTCTTTCCCGCGATTGGGATATCAAACGGTTTTGAAAATTCCCTGGTTCTGCCACTAAAGACAGCATTCAAGGTTCCAATCGGATCAGCAGTCACCACCAATCGCATGCCTTCCTGAATTTTCTTGACTACCGCAGGCGTAACAGTCTTTTTCAACCCGGTGGCTGTGCAATAAGCCCCATCACATTGATAATCATTTATGATAGGGTCGGTTGTAATATCCCACTGATCATGTCCTACAAATGGTGAAATCTGCCAGGCACCAACATGAAACACAGTTGCGCCCTTATCATCCGTACCACACCACCCATCTACGTTCTCATCCTGATCGTTTTTGCCCTGGCACAGGTTGTATAAAATCTGATTTGAAATATTGTAACCAGTATCGCACCACCCGCTTGCCAATTGGCCAGCGTTATCCTTGCCACTGCACTGATGATATAAATTTCCATCCACATCCCGCCAGATTACAAGCGGTTTGCCATTGCTATCCGTAATCTCGCGAACCAGGGTTGGCTGAACATGCTTGCCGTTATTCGCAATTGTTGCCGCCGATAATAAAACCTGTAATGGTGTTGCCAATACATATCCCTGACCCACACTAGCAATATATGTATCCCCAGTACTCCAGTTTTCGCCACGATTGATACGTTTCCATTGCGGAGACGGGATCAGCCCCTTGGCTTCACCCAATAGTTCAATATTGGATTTTTGATCATAACCCAAAGCACGTGCATATTCACGCAGGCGTTCAATTCCCAACCCTTGCTTGATTTCATTTTTATAACCACCACCCAATTTATAAAAACAGACATTACTCGAATAAGCGATGCAATGTAAAAAATCAATTGTCCCAAAACCGGCTGCATTCCAATCAACGAACGGTCGTTCACGACCCGGATCATTTGGCGAATAAGACTCGGTCAAAACCAGTTGTCCGGGAGCATCAATAATCTGATCCAGGGTGACAACCCCTTCATTCAAAGCGCCGGTCGCTGTAGATAATTTGAAAACCGACCCGGGTGGAAATTGATCTGAAACCGCATGGTTTAACAAAGGCTTGGCGGGATCCTGGGAAAGTTGGTTGTAATAATAAGCCGGAATAAAGCGTGCCATCCGGTTATTTTCGTAAGTAGGGAAGGACACCATCGCCAGTATTTCCCCGGTTTTGGGATTCATGGCGATCACAGCTCCAGTGGTGATACGGATCCGTCCGAAATATGAGTTCCAAAAATTTATCTCGCCTGTCAAAGCTGCATCGGCAGCCTTTTGGAGACGGGTATCAATGGTAGTAATAAGATTTGCCCCTGAAACGGGCGGAACCGGAGGCTCCAGGTTGCGAAGTTCCTGCCCAGCTACGTCACGCTCCACCACTCGCCGGCCAGGAACGCCTGCTAGAATATCCTGGAAATAGGCTTCAACACCCGAATAACCCACCTTGTCCCGGTCAAGTAAAAAACCCTGCTTGACATATAGGGCTTCATCCCGAGCTGGAATTGGGCCAAGGAACCCAACCACATCCGAAGTCAGGTACCCGGTTGGATATTCTCGGATCGGCTCTATTTCAATACTAACTCCTGGCCAATCCATCGATTTTTCTCGAACAATTCGCGCTGTCTCTTCACTGATACTGCATTGGATTTTCGCAGGGCTATAGGGCGCCAGTGTATCCTGAAGTTCAACTAATTGAGCAATCCCGGGTCCTGGCACACAGGCCGATACCAGCTTGGCATCATCCAACGTGCCATGATCGACTGGTACACCCGTCAGAGCTGAAAGTTCGCGGTACACGCGCTGAATATCTGCCAGGTCGTTTGGTAAATTTGCCGGTGTGATGACCACGTTATAGGAAGCGACATTGCGAGCCAGGATGGCACCATTCCGGTCATAAATGATACCGCGTGTGGGGGGTACACTAATCTCACGCGTACGATTCTCATCTGCCTGGGCAAGGCGGGTTTGATATTGGAGTACTTGTAAATTAAATAGCTGCACCACCAATACAGAAAACCCAAAAATAAGTACCGCGTAAAAAGTAAAGATACGCCATGGTTCAATATTCATTTTTGGAACAGAAGGAGATGTCATACCATATCATCCATTGGATAGACCCACAATGCCATGTCACGAATAAAAGAATGGACTGGGAGGGCCAGAAGAAAATTCAAAAATATACTAGGCAAAGTAATCAAGGCTAACGCATCGGCAAATGATATGACAGTCCCTCTCGCCACCAAAGCCAAATAAGTAATTAAATGCAAAAGCAGGGTGGAAAAAAAAGTAACTGTAAAAAGTGCCAGGATGGGTGTATGCCAGGTCTGACGCAATATGGTTCGAGCCATTAACACACTAAATACATAGGCGGTCAGCAATACAAACGGAGGTAATCCAGATACAAAAGCGGCCATCAAGCCAGCCAAAGCTGCCCAATGAATTGCAGATTTTACCTGCTCTTGTAAGGCCCAAGCAATCAAGGTCAACAATACCAGATCCGCTGCGCCTGAAAATAAAGTTATCCGGCTTGCAACGGCTGTCTGCAACATAAATACCAGGATTAATACTGGAATTGCGATCAGATTTTTCATATCAAGGAACAGGGATCAACGGAGTGATATCGACCGGATGGAAATCAGTGATAATCAAAACAATTTTCAACTTGGTAAAATCTACCACCGGCTGGATAATAGCCTGCTGAAACAAATCCGAATCCCGTTTGCGTGCGTTAAGTACCTGCCCAATAATTAAATCGGCCGGAAAACCACCGCTCAAGCCAGAAGTTAAGACCAGATCACCAGGCTCAAGCGGCACATCCTGGGGTACGAGGTCCAACATCAAATCCCCCGAGACCGTACCGACCAGAATTGCTTCTTTCTTAGCTTTTTCTAGTCGGATATTTACCGCAGAAGAAGGGTCGGTAATTAACTGAACCCGGGCCGCACTATTAATTACAGCATCCACCCGACCGACAAGCCCCTGATCTGTGACCACGGGCATACCCCGACGCAATCCATTATTAGAACCCTTATCAAGAATGATATATCTTAAAAAAGGGCTGGGATCGCGTCCGATTACAGACGCAGCTGTATATGAATTTTCGGGGTTTGATCGGGAAAAATTAACCAGGGCAGCCAGGGCATCCGCTTCTGACACACTATTTTGCAACTGCACAACCTGGGCCTGCAACCGGGATACTTGTGACTCCAGTTCCGCGTTGCGCTGCCGCAAGGCTACAACATCCCGTGGTACTGTTAGGAATTCCTGAATAACGACAAAGCGTGTGAATATCCAGGATTGTGCTGAAACCAACAGGGTATTAAAATTTCCAGAAACAGATCCCAATAAACCACTCAGGGCCAGCGCAATAATACCCGCCACTAACAAAAAAAGAATCGCTGTTTGGACAGAACCGGAAAAAAATTGTTTCATATTTAAAGTTCGTGATTATGCGGCCAGCCGGGCAGCCGCCAATAAATCAGGCAGCATGACGGGTTGAACCACGCTCCAAACCCACAAGATAATGGCGCATGTTTTCAAAATCGCTCAAAACAACTCCAGTGCCGCGAGCAACACAGGTCAATGGATCTTCTGCCTGCCAGACACGTAAATTAAGTTCGTCAGCCAAACGATCGGCGAGTCCCTGTAATAAAGCACCGCCACCTGCCAGGCAAATACCTGTATCCATCAAATCCGCAACCACCTCAGGTGGCACTTCATCCAGGGCATCTCGTATGGTATCAATGATGACCTGGATGGAGCCTGAAAGTGCATCGCGAACCTCAACCGAAGATACTTCGATAGATTCAGGCAATCCATTAACCAGATTACGTCCTCGGGCTTCGGTAGTTTTCTCTTGAGGCAATGGATAAGCGGACCCAATTTTGATTTTTATTTGTTCTGCCACACCTTCACCGATCAACAAATTATATTTATTACGGATGTATTGAACAACATCCTGATCCATTTCATCTCCGGCAACGCGCAATGATCGCGAAACGATTACCCCACCCATCGCCACAACCGCGACTTCAGTAGTACCGCCACCAATATCAACCACCATGGAACCCTTGACATCCCCAATCGGCAGACCTGCGCCAAGCGCTGCGGCAATCGGTTCCTCGATCAAAAAGGCTTCACGCGCACCGGCGGACATGGCAGCGTCATATACTGCCCGTTTTTCCACTTCTGTTACACCCGCAGGAATTCCAATCACCACGCGAGGACGAGGCAAAGGCACAATACTTTGTTCATGCACCTGACCAATAAAATAAGTCAACATGACCTGAGTTACATCAAATTCAGAAATTACGCCATCCCGCACAGGCCGAAGGGTAATTATATTTCCCGCGGTTCGCCCCATCATTTCTTTAGCTTTTTGACCAACTGCCAATGGTTCCCTGGAGCGCTTTTCGATGGTCACCCAGGATGGCTCATTGATGACAATCCCCCGATTCCTGACATAAACCAGCGTATTTGCTGTGCCCAAATCAATACCGATGTCTAATGAGAACAGGCCAAGCAGCCAGTTAATGGGATTAAATGCCAAGGCGTACTCCTTAATATATGAAACAATAATTTCTTAAAAAATGATCAAAATATTATACCATGCCCATGTCAGCAGCCTTTTTTTCATTTCAATATGAATGGAAAATAATCTTCGACACTAAAAATAAATTAATGCGCAACTAAACCATCCAAAATGGGTTATTTCTTTTTAATATAAATTTTCCACCTGGGAGAAATCTATGTCAAAAGTAGCAATCGTCACGGATAGTACCGCTTATATTCCCAAGGAATATGTGGAACGATATCAAATCACTGTCGTGCCCCTGGTTCTTATCTGGGGAGAACAAACTTACGAAGACGGGATCATGATCCAACCCGATGAATTCTACCTGCGACTAAGTACAGCCAAAATCCTGCCTTCCACATCCCAGGCTTCCATCGTCAATATGCAAAAAGCCTTTGCTAGTTTGATCGAGGACGGCTATGATGTATTGGGGATTTTTATTTCTTCCAAGCTTTCAGGTACCATGCAATCAGCCCTTCAAGCAAGGGAGGAGCTGACATCTGGTAGGGAAAAGGTTGAAATTCTTGACAGCAACTCAACTGCCATGGCAATGGGCTTTCAGGTTCTGGCTGTTGCGCGGGCAGCCCAAGCCGGGGCATCCCTTACGGAATGCAAAAAACTCGCAGAGCGTGCGCGGGAATGTACCGGTGTCTATTTTGTCGTTGACACGCTTGAGTTTCTACACCGTGGAGGCCGGATTGGCGGCGCACAACGCTTGCTGGGTACTGCGCTTAACCTTAAACCTATCCTGGCGTTACAGGATGGAAAAGTGGAAGCGATGGAACGCATTCGGACAAAAAACAAAGCTGTGGACCGGCTTATCGAAATCATAGCCACCGAAACCAAAGGAAAATCTCTTCTCCGTTTGGCATCTCTGCATGCAAATGTTTCAGTTGAAGGCCAGGCCCTGCTTGATCGCGCATCCAACCAGATGAACCCCGTCGAATCAATTTTCACATCCGTAAGCCCGGTGGTCGGATGCCATACAGGTCCTGGTACCCTGGGGCTTGCATATATGGTCGATCTGTAAAATGAATTTTCTTCCAGGAGTGTTCCTACAGGAACACTCCTCCTTTTTAAGATAAAATATCGCTCGAACAATCGGGAACGTGTATAATCCAATACATGCCCAACAGGCCAATTCCTCTTGTGATTGCCATCGCCGGTGGCTCCGGTTCCGGTAAAACGACTGTGGCCCAGGAAATTTTAAACAGGGTTGGTCCAGACAGGATCGCTTACCTGCCGCACGATGCGTATTACAAGGATCTAAGCGGCCTTCCACCTCTTCAAAAAACGGAAGTGAATTATGATCACCCCCATTCCCTTGAAACCGATCTATTGATCAAGCATGTGCTTCAACTTCGGGTTGGGAAACAGATTGATCTTCCTGTTTATGATTTTTCAACCAACAGCCGGACAGAAAAGACCATCCCAATTAACCCACAACGTGTCATTGTTGTAGAAGGGATATTGATCCTGGCAGAACCCGAACTGCGTAAAATATTCGACTTGAAAATTTTTGTAGATACAGATTCGGACTTGCGTTTTATTCGCCGCTTGCAAAGAGATATCAATGAACGAGGCCGCACCCCTGAATCAGTCATCAAACAATATTTGAAGACTGTGCGACCAATGCACCTCGAATTTGTGGAACCATCCAAACGATACGCAGATGTGATTATTCCTGAAGGTGGTTACAATACAGCCGCCCTGGACATGGTCGCTGCCCGCATTGAAGAAATGTTAATTTAAACCGACAGTTTTTTTACTTACAGGAGAAAAATGGCACCCAAACAATGGTCTACCCCACCCGAAATGATCGTCGATCCAAAGAAAAAATATAGCGCAACCATTTCAACTGACAAAGGTGATATGGTTATTGAATTGTTCGCAGATAAAACCCCCAAGACCGTAAATAATTTTGTCTTCCTGGCCCGTGAAGGCTACTACGACGGCACAATTTTCCACCGTGTCATCCCCGATTTCATGGTTCAGGGTGGCGACCCAACCGGCAGCGGTCGCGGTGGACCAGGTTATCGCTTCAATGATGAGTTTCATCCAGGCTTAAAACATAACAAACCTGGCATTTTATCAATGGCCAACGCCGGACCAGGAACAAACGGTTCCCAGTTTTTTATAACCCACGTACCCACTCCCCATCTGGACAACAAACACTCCGTTTTTGGCCAACTGACATCCGGGTTGGATGTGCTCATGTCCATCCCAGAACGAGATCCGATGCGCCCGCAATATCCCGGAGTAAAAATTAACTCGATCCTGATTTCCGAGTCCGAATAACCTTACATGAAATCAGAACGACGTACAACCATTCTCAGAATCATCAGTTTGCTGGCTGTCGTCGCGATCAGTGTTTGGGTTTTTAGTATTCGCAACCAGGCCAGCGAATTAGCAGTTTTTGGCTATCCGGGGATTTTTGTTATCTCAATTCTTGCAAATGCCACCGTTCTACTCCCTGCCCCAGGAGTTGCGGTGGTATTTACTATGGGAGGGATACTTAATCCCTTCATTTTGGGAATAGTAGCTGGCGTCGGAAGTGCAATTGGTGAGCTATCAGGTTACATGGCTGGCTACAGCGGTCAAGCCGCCATCGAAAACAGTAAAATTTATGACAGAATTCACCCATTTATTGAGAAATATGGCGCTGCAACCATATTTATTTTAGCCGCTATCCCCAACCCGTTTTTTGACCTGGGCGGAATTGCCGCTGGTGCGTTAAAAATGCGACTGCCCACTTTTTTAACATGGTGTATCCTTGGTAAAATACTAAAAATGTGGATGTTCGCATACGCCGGAGCTTATTCCATCAACTGGTTTGTAAATTTCCTTAAATAACAGGTGAATTATGAAGGCATACTCAAGGATCGACACTTATTTATCCGATCATCTTGCGGAATCGATAACTGAACTTTCGCGCCTGGTTGCACAGCCAAGCGTGGGTGCACAAAACTGGGGCATGTCCGAGTGCGCAAACCTGGTTGCTGGAATGCTCATAAAACGGGGATTTGCTGTGGAAATACTGCCTACCGGCGGCGCCCCGGTTGTCATTGCTGAACGAAAAGGCAAAAGTAACAAAACCCTCCTTTTTTATAACCATTACGATGTCCAGCCTGCAGAACCTTTGGAATTATGGGAGACACCCCCATTCGAGCCAAGCCAACGCGAGGGCAAACTCTACGGGCGCGGTGTCAGCGATGATAAAGGCCATATCACCAGTCGCTTGCATGCCATTGACGCACTACTATCAGAAAATGGTGAATTGCCCTGTAATGTAAAATTCATTATTGAGGGTGAGGAAGAAACAGGCAGCTTACACCTTCCAGCCTTCATCACGGCCAACAAAGATAAGCTTGCTGCTGATGCATGTATCTGGGAATTTGGCGGGGTGGACCATCGCGAAATCCCAATGCAATATTTGGGCCTACGAGGTATTTGCTATGTGCAACTTTCAATTGAAACTGCGTCGATAGATGTGCATTCCGGCACGGGCGGATCCATCTTTCCCAATGCCGCCTGGCGCCTGGTCTGGGCGCTAAACACACTAAAAGGGCCAGACGAAAAAATACGCATCCCGGGTTGGTATGATGGAATTATTCCACCCACTTCACGGGACCGCGAATTATTTGCAGCTCAACCAGATGTCGCAGAAGAGTATAAAACCCTGTATGGTGTTAAGCAATTCCTCAAAGGTCTGACCGGAGGGGTTGATTTGCAAATTGCAGAAGTTTTTAAACCCACCTGCACAATTTGCGGGTTAACCAGTGGCTATCAGGGCGCTGGTTCAAAAACTGTCCTGCCTGCCAAAGCCTCTGCCAAAATTGATTTTCGTATTGCGCTTGGACAGACCATCGATCGATGCTTGAAATTATTGCGACAACACCTGGACGCAGAAGGTTTTGCTGATATTAAAATCGAATTTCTGGGTGGCGGGCCTGCTGCCAAAACCGATCCGGATGATCCCTTTATAAAACTGGTCATGGATACAGCAGAGGAAGTATTTGAATCAAAAATGGAATTGATCCCGATGGTTGGTGGCAGCGGACCAAATTACCCATTCGTCCACGAACTCAAACTCCCTGTTGCAACAGCAGGCCTGGGTTATCCGGATACCCGCGCCCATGCGCCGAATGAAAATATTCGGATTGATTTATATTTCAAACATGCCCGGCATATGGCACGCGTTATTGAAGAATTTGCAAATCTGCCCTGATCTGCTCGGCCCGAAAAAGTTCGACTCATAAACTAATCAATTTAGAAGATTAAGAAATTCAATGGGCTGAAGAGATTGTTATGGAGTTTCGATCATTAAATTTCAGCCGTTACTCCATCTAGCATACATCCTTTGGGCTTCTATTTTCGCATGCCTTTGTGACAAAATTGAAATGGTTAAAAGTCAATAAAAATCACCATCGCGCACTAAATACGCTTTGGAGTTTATCAACAAGTCGGTTTTTCAGCCAAAAGGGCGCTTGCAAAATAACCACCAACACATCCGGCCTGTTATTAAATTCAAATTGGCTCCTCATCTCGAAGGAACGGCCCTGGTTTGATTGGAAACTTAATCGGATAATTTGAGGATATAATATTAATATCTATATGTGAATCCAAGGAGGATACCATGTTTGTCGGCGAACGAATGTCTAAACCGGTCATTACAATCTCACCAGATATGCCCATTTCAGAAGCGCTGAATCTCATGAAAAAAGAACGTATCCGCCGTGCACCGGTCGTCCGCGACGGAAAATTGGCTGGCATTGTCTCCGACAAAGACTTGCTAAACGCATCCCCCTCGCCGGTCACCACCCTCAGCATTTGGGAAATGAATTACTTGCTTAGCAAAGTCACAGTCTCACAAGTAATGACCAATAACGTTCTGTCTGTTACCGAGGACACCCCCATTGAACAAGCCGCGCGCATAATGGCCGACAACAAAATAGGTGGTCTTCCTGTCATGCGCGATGGTCATGTAGTAGGAATTATCACTGAGACCGATTTATTTAAAGTGTTTCTTGAACTGCTTGGCGCGCGTGAGCCTGGTATTCGCGTGACTGCGCTGGTTGATGATCGTCCGGGTGAGCTTGCCTATATAACCGAGGCCATAGGATCGAAGAAAGGCAGTTTTGTCGCCTTTGGTCAGTTTACAAGCGAGAAACCAAATACAAAAATTATTACTTTTAAAGTCAAAGGAATGACGCAGGACGAAATCAAAACCGCCATCAGCCCGGTCGTAACTGAAATTCTGGATATCAGATCCTGAAATAGGTTGGCCTCCAATCCGGCATGGTTTTTAGTAATTGCAATTTCATCTGTTGTTGGTGTGATTTGTTTCAGCAAAATAGCCAGGTGATGCCACACACATCACAAACAATTCTTACAAAAACAATTCTTACAAATTAACTTTTCTTGATTTTCACAGATAAAAATACGACCTCCTGGGAGGCCGTATTTTTTATTTTATTTTCCTGCCATTCGATTTTTGATTTCCGGAGGGTCGTCGACCACGCGGATCAGATGGCTTTCGTCGTTCAGATGTCGGGCGTCCTGCACCACGATCAGTTCCTTCAGGCGAGGATGTCCGACCAGGTGCTTTTTCTTTGCTGCCAGAAGGGCTTGTGCGACTTGGTGCTTTACCAGGTTGGCTCGGCGGAGGCATTCGTCCGCTTGATTTTTCTTTGCTGCCTGGTGGTGCAGTTCGAACAGGTGTCTTTCTAAAAGATTTTTGGAGCGGCTTGATTGGAGATTTCCTGGTCATATCCGGAAAAGGCGCCAATCCTGGCCGATCCTCTTTCAGGGCTTTAACTTCTATAGGGGTCAGATGGCGCCATTCTGCAGGCTTTAAATCGCCTAAGAGCAAATTACCAATCCGAATTCTCACGATTCGCACCACAGGCAAGGCCAGCATGGCTCCAATTTCACGGATTTGACGTTTGCGACCTTCGCGCATAACGATCCTGACCCAGGCGCCCTTCCCGGCCAATGACTCAATTCTTATTTCAGCTCTTTGTGTTTTATAACCATCTTCAAGCACCACCCCTCGCTGCCAGGTGGCTATTTGTTCACTATCCGGTTGGCGCGCCAATAATACACGGTATTCTTTTGAATGCCCATGAGATGGATGGGTTAATTTCTGGGCCAGTTCTCCATCATTGGTCATTAAAACCAGGCCCTCGCTTTCGAAATCCAGACGTCCAACAGGATAGAGCCGTTCACTGACAGGTACCAGATCACGGACGGTCTGGCGTGAATCGCCCTGTTCAGCATCCACTGTTGACAGCACATAACGCGGTTTATGTAATGCAACATAAACTTTCGATTCTGCCGGTTTGATGGCACGTCCATCCAGGGTGACAGTATCTGATACTGGATCAGCTTTTTGGCCGATAACAGCCAACTGCCCATTAACGCGAACACGACCGGCAATAATATATTCTTCACAATCCCGCCGGGAACCAAGCCCAGCCTGAGCCATAATTTTCTGTAATCGTTCTTCCATATAATCCATTATAACCGACACGGGTCTTAAAGTATCCTTTCCACCATTCATCCCATCAATTACATGCCTTAGTCCACCGATTCTTCAAATTTTGACACTAATCCAGTCCTTCGGTGTGGTAGGATTGATAGATTTCTATTCAAGAAGGAAGTAAGAAATGATTAAGTTAATCGCCATCGATTTGGATGGCACTATGTATAAATCGGATCGTAGTATTACAACCAGGGTTCGCAATGCTATTATCTCAGCAAAGTACAATAACATTCAACCAGTCATTGTTACAGGCCGAGGGCGCAGAGGTGCAGAACTCGCACTCGAAAGCCTCAATATGGATTTACCTTATATTTGTTCCGCAGGTGCGCTTCTGCGTTCAGGATTCGATGGCGAGACCTTGAATGCCTGGGCTTTTCACCAACACGCCGAGTTGATCCAAATCATCGAGTTTTCCCGTCAACACGGTACAGGGTTAATCGCAGAACCTTTACACGGGTCGCCATATTGGTACGGGCCGGATTCCATGAACGATATCATGGACCCGCTCACAATTAAGGAAGCAAATAAAAGTATTCGATCCATTGACCCAGAAACTGATTTTGATCGCCCTTTATTGAAAGTAACCATAACCGCTGAACCCGGGCTGCTCGTCGAGGCTGAAAAAATCGTTCGCATCGCGTGCCCTTCCATTCATCAGGTTTATTCAGGCATCCAATATATCGATTTAACAGCTGATGGGGTTAATAAAGGTAGTGCACTGCAGGCATTGGCCAATCATAAAAACCTGCAAAAATTTGAGATTGCTGCGATAGGCGACCAGGAAATCGATTTGCAAATGCTTCAATTCGCAGGTCTCCCCATCGCTATGAAAAATGCGGTATCATCCTTGAAAAAAATTGCAACGTGGACCGCCCCATCCAACGATGAAGACGGAGTTGCCTGGGCGATTGATAAAATTCTCAAGTTAAATGACCAGAGTCACCCAGATTTTGCGCTCTAAAACTGATTTCGTATCTTCAGGGACACAAGGGAAACAACCGCATGCTATTTGACCTGCCTCTCGACCAATTAAGAACATACCTGCCAGATCGCCCAGAGCCACCAGATTTCGATGTTTTTTGGAAAAATACGCTAGCAGAAACACGTCATTTTCCCCTCGACCCCCGCTTTCTAAAAATCGAAACCGGCTTGAAACTTGTTGATGCCTTCGATGTAACTTTCAATGGTTATGGTGGCCAACCCATAAAAGGCTGGC
>CAZLJB010000014.1:0-14464 GCA_964559195.1 uncultured Anaerolinea sp.
CTTTGATTGGGCGGCTCTCCTGTGGTTTGTGTAAGCAGTTTATTTTGCTCTCACCTGGGCCATCCCAATCTCAATTTGGTCCTTAATAATAAGGACCGCAAGAATGGATACTACTACCAGGGAAATGCTAACAGAATTTGTATTCATAATTTTTTCAATAATTCGTCGTATTATATGCCCTTTCGAAAATAAGTCAAGGTTCAATTTTTTATTTGTTCAATTTCTTATTTCTACTTGTGTTGACTGACATAATTTTCATTTCAATCAACAGGCAAATTAGATTAGATCATTAAGGATCAAGAGTGATACTTCGGCTAAATAAATATGCAAGTCCGTCAATTCTGTCATCGGATTGGCGAATAACCAACTTTGCCTGGCTTCTTTTCTGAATCTCATACGGGATGGTTGTATTAAATTGTTGATAATTACCGTCTGAGGGCGAAAGTTGAATGATACGCGAACCCAATAACGTCCCATCAAGACCTATCAAATCAAAAATCACCGGAAGACTATCTACCGGCCGATAATCACCCTGAACATTCAGAAATCCACCTTTCACCGAATCCCCAACAGATGGGGATCGTAACAAGACTCGGTCCCGTACTTCGTCAACGTGTGTAAACTGATTATCTCCGACAGCTTGCAACAATATACGAACGGAATTAAATGCTTGCATTAACCCAACAGAATCATACGTACTGACCTGTAAGCGTGCGATTTCTGCAGCACCCCGAATCTCAAAATCAATTTTTTGTTCTATTCGTGTGAAATAGCCAAGATTAGAATATGTTTTGAAAACTTTTACAAACAAGCTGGTTCCATCTTCTCCCACTAATTCAATACGCGTTGAACCTGTGTATTCTGGTGCAATATGGATAATAAAATCAACAGGTGACACAACTTTTGACATAGGTCCTGGTGCAATAATGTGTATCAAAAACAAATCGGGATCAATAGTGGGGGTGGAAGTTTGAGTAGGGAAGATTAAATACGTAGGATCAATCGTCAACATTGCCGGTGTCATAGTAATACCATCGAGTGTCGGAGCCGGTGTTTCCAAATCAACTGAGGTTCCAGCCTGGCGAGTAGCCGTGCCAATATTATTTTTTTGCACTAATGCTGTATTAGTCGAAGTCATCAATGCTTCGAATTGAGGACTATCAATCTGAGTTCTTGTACAACTAATTAAATTGATTAAAACAAATACAAGAAATGGTATTACGATATTTTTCATAATAATTTTTGCCGTTTTTTTGAATCTTCACCACACAAATTGGCGAGAGAGAATACAAGTTTATATCCTATAAATTATAAATTTCACCGTATTTAGACGATAAGTAATTCAAATAAGGCCCTGATTCGATGTTTGTCTTTGTAACACGCGTAACCAATTCTTGAGATTCGTATTTTCTACCATATTGATGGATTTTAATTCGCAGCCAAGACAATAAGGCAGAAAAATCTCCATGACGAAATTGGTTTTCTAAATCTGGATTTGATCTATTAAATCTTTCCCACAATTGTACAGCAATCAAATTTCCCAAAGCATAGGTTGGAAAATAGCCAAATAATCCTGAAGACCAATGAATATCCTGCAAAACTCCTTTTGCATCGCTTGGGGGGACAATTCCAAGATAACTTTTCATTCTGTCATTCCATATTTCTGGTAAATCCATGGTTGAAAAAGATCCATCCAACAAGCCAACTTCCATCTCAAGTCTAAGCATGATATGGAGGTTGTAGGTAGCTTCATCTGCCTGGATTCTAATGTGGCTGGGGCTTACTTTGTTAATAGCACGATAAAATTGCGTCAGGTCTACATTGCCAAGCTGAACTTTGTATTGGGCTTGCAATTTTGGGTAAAAATATTCCCAAAAAGAGAAGGATCGTCCAACCAAATTCTCCCACATCCTGCTTTGCGATTCATGGATACCAAGGGAAGCACCACCTTCAAGAGCAGTTCGACTCCATGTATGCCCTACGCCCTGCTCATACAAAGCATGCCCTGTTTCGTGCATCGTGCCAAATAATAATGCAAATGGCATATCGGGCACCCATCGCGAAGTAATCCTGACATCGTCTGGTCCAATACTCTGGCAAAAGGGGTGGGCAGTTGAATCTTGGCGACCTCGTTTCCAATCAAAACCAAAAGCACTTGCAATCTGGGTGCTGAAATCCCACATTTTCTTTTCGTTATATTTAAATTTCAAAAAACTATCATCTATTTCGGGTTTTTGTCTGATGATCTGAATTAGTTCGACTTGACGTGGAAGTAATTCTTCGAATAGAACCCTGACTTCAGATGTTTTCATTCCTGGCTCATAAAGATCCAGCAATACATCATACGGCTGAATTACCGAAGGAAAATAAGTGACAAATTTTCGGCTTAGCTCAATAATTTTTTCCAGATGAGGGCGAAAAATCGAGTAATTAGATAAAGCTCGCGCTTCAAGCCAGGCTTGCTGAGCTAGTGCAGTGATTTGAGCTCTTTCTGAAATAAAACTAGAGGGTACACAACCATTTTTCTCATAATCTCTGGCTGTCACAGTTATTATCCGGTATTCCTCTCCATCTGGATCAAGATCAGGTAAATATCTTTTTAGGTCCTCCAAAAGGGTCCCCACTTCATCTGACGTAAATTTTTCGTGCGCAATTTTCCCCAAGGTTCCAATCATAAAACCACGTTCATCCGCAGCTCGCAACGGCATATATACTTGTTGGTCCCAGCTCAATAGGGCAATTGAATGGTTAATATCTGCAATTTCAGAAACCAGATCTTTTAATTTTCGCAGTTTTTCTTTCATTTTTCCTACCTGGTGAAGTAAAGTAAACTAATATATAACTAGGGTAAATAAATTAGTATTACTCAATCATATTACCCTGTATCAAACCGGTATAAATTTTACCCTATATCATTTTTACATGTGAATTGTTTACATCTCGTGCAAAAATCGCAAAGTTAACTTGACGCTCATTTCCATTTGCCCAAGGAAATATCAATATCGGTTGTTTTGTGACGAATGTCGTCCACTTTGGTGACATTAATGGCTGTGTTGATTGATAATGTTTAGGTATCATTTTAAAATATTATCAAGTACATTTTTTTGAGGAGATTCCATGCAGGCAGTCCCAAGTGAGTTTTTAGCTATTGACCGAAAGGAAAGGGTTAACAAACCTTTCCACGACTTGTCACTACGTTCACCCAGCGAAAGGGTCTGCGATTTCAATGATGTTGTGATTTCCTTTGATCAAGATCGAGCTCGCATGGAGGCCTCACGATGTATTCATTGTCCGGACCCAGCTCCTTGTATGGTTGCGTGCCCAACCCATAATGATATTCCTTCTGCCATGTGGTTGATAGAACAAGGTCGGTTTAAAGAAGCAGCTCAAATTTATCACCAAACTTCATCACTCCCTGAAATTTGTGGCCGTGTTTGCCCTCACGAACAACTTTGCCAGGGCTCTTGCGTTTTAAACAAACATCACCAGCCCGTACTGACCGGTCACCTTGAAGTATTTTCATTGGAGTGGGAAAGTGAACACGATCCCTACATCCTTCAAAAATCCCAATCAACCGGAAAAAAAGTAGCCATCGTGGGTGCGGGACCAGCAGGGTTATCTTGTGCTCACATTTTATTAGAAAAAGGACACGAGGTTACCATCTTTGATGCTAAGCCTGCTCCAGGTGGCTTATTGGTTTATGGAATTCCAAATTTCAAATTACCCAAAAGCGCCTTATTCGCCAAATGGAGCGACCTTGAAAAAGCTGGGGCCACCTTTGTTGGCGATATGTATATCGGAAAAGACAAGACAATTGACCAACTTTTTGATGACGGCTTCCAGGCTGTTTTTATAGGTGTTGGCGCTGGTATTGATGCGAAAATGGAAATCCCCGGAGAAGACTTGCCTGGTGTTTATGAAGCAACAGATTTTTTAATTCGCGGAAACGTGGATAGTAATTATTTACCCAAAGACAAACTGGAGCGGCCCCAAATGGGGAAAAAGGTCGCAGTAATTGGGGGCGGTGACACCGCGTCTGATTGCCTTCGAACAGCTCTGCGGATCGGGGCCGAAGAAGTCATTTGCATTTACCGGCGAACTGAAAAAGAAATGCCCGGTGGTAAAAAGGATCGCCAAATGGCTAAGGATGAAGGGGCCCAATATCGTTTTCTTACCCAACCTGTCCAGTTTATTCCAGGCCCAGACGGCAGATTGGCGGCGGTCGAATGTATCGAGATGAAACTCGGCGAACCCGACGCCAAGGGAAGAAGAAAACCAGTACCAGTAGAAAGCTCAAATTTTTCAATTGCAATTGACACTGCAATTAAAGCACTTGGCTATTGGCCCGATCCAATCATTGGAAAAACTACACCAAATCTTGATGTCCATGATTGGGGACTTATTACTACCGTCGACAAGAAAACTGGCGCCACATCGAGAGCGGGTGTTTTTGCCGGCGGGGATGGTGTGACAGGGCCGGACCTGGTTGTTACGGCAATGGTTGCTGGTCGTAAAGCAGCCGACTCTATTGATAAATATCTGAAGGGGAATACGGACAAATAAATATATTTTCAATACAAAAAAGTTAACTTATCAAACTAGCTGAGCCCACTATCCGATATAAATCCGCGGAATAATTGACATTATCCCGCGGATTTTTTCATAATCAAAACCGAATTCGTTTTCTGGAGTTATTCCCGGAAACAATCAAGGGGCTTTTCAGGTTGGTCACCAATTGATCGATGTTTTATAAGCAGAAAAACCAAGATGATTTCCGAAAATCCGATGAAACCGATAAAAGTGGATGCCTGCAGGCTTTGATTTATTATTAACGGATAGACCATTTTAACAAAACCTTCATATTCATTGGTTATAATCCATTCATGCAATTTCTTGAACGATTATCTAATTACTGCGTTATATGCTTTTTTTTTGTTTTTCTGTCTTTCAGTAATGCCCGCCTACCTTCAATAGATGATCAAATTCAAATTCTTGGTGTGGACAATAGCTTTGACTTTGTTAGTTGGACGGCAAACGCAACATGGATAAAACTGACACAAAGCGCTATTGGCACTCCGTATTATATTAAATTACAGGATCAAAAAACAGTTGTGCTTGAAAGTTTTCAGTTAAATTCAGAAATAGATAAATTAAACCAGGAAATTAATAATATTTACAGTAATCCTACGATTAAAGACCCAGCAGCTAATACTATAACACTCCGAAAGGCTTTACAAGATACCAACCACCGATTACAAGATATATCACCATTTTCAGAATCGATATTGGAAATTCAAGTCACAACTGCTCTGAACGATTTGGGATTGACAACAGGTGGGCAACCAATCCCCTGGGTTTTATACCATGTCACACCACTCCCGCAAAATCTCGTTATTTCAAAACGTGAAATAATTGCCACGGAAGCAAACTTTATACTTACGCCAATAACTACTTCTGAAGCAACCGACCTGGAAAATGCTATTGACAAACAACTGCATGTTTCGTCTTTGGTTGTCAATATTGGCGGTTTAGCAGCTTATCCGACCATGATTATGCAATCAACATCGCTTGATTGGTTGACCAACACAATTGGTCATGAGTGGACGCATATTTTTTTAGGTTTACGGCCCCTGGGGAACAACTATAATTCTCCTGAGCTTCGCACAATGAATGAAACAACAGCATCTATTGCCGGCACTGAAATTGGAAATATCGTAATGAATAAATATTATCCTGGGTTTATTTCAGAGAATAGCCCTTCTACCAAACTGGCATCTTACGATTTGGTTACCAGCCAGCCTGCTAGCTTTGATTTTCGAGCCGAAATGCATACTACTCGCACAATAGTTGATAAATTACTTGCGAATGGAGATATTAATGGCGCAGAAAATTACATGGAAAAGCAAAGGAAACTCTTCTGGGATAATGGATATCCTATTCGTAAAATAAACCAGGCATATTTTGCGTTCAATGGTTCCTACGCAGACACGCCTGGCGGGGCCGCTGGTGAAGACCCTGTTGGACCAGCAGTACGGGAATTGCGCAAAAAAAGTTCGAGCTTAAAGGAATTCCTTGATCGAATTTCCACAATGACAAGCTTTGCCGAACTACAAAAAGCATTGGGCAAATAACCGGTTACTTGCTTGGATAATTTACCAGATCATATTTATTCAGGAAATTTTATATGAACTTGAAGCGTGTAGTTTTTCTTTTTTTTATATTGCAATTATTTATGGCAGCCTGTGGGGTTCAAACTGAACCGAGGGCGCAATCCAAAATACCCATTCCTATTACTCCACAGCCCACCAGGTTCAATTTGGGGAAATGTGTAGATGTACGTCAACCGACTCCCGCTTCCAACCAGATTTCCTTATTCCCACCCGTGCAAACACAGGACCATATACTTGGAAAATCAACCGCTTATGTAACCATTCTGGTCTACAGTGATTTTCAATGTGCTTCATGTGCCCAGATTGCTTCTCTTCTAAAGGCTTACGTAAATAAATATCCTGAGGAAGTTCGTGTGGTGTTTCGAAATTTCCCGCTCATCAGCATCCATGACAAAGCTGCACTTTCCGCCCAGTCTGCTGAAGCAGCGGGATTGCAAGGAAAATTCTGGGAAATGCACGACTTCCTCTTTTCAAATCAAACCATCTGGCAAAACAAACAACCGGATGAGTTTCAAAAATGGGTCATAGCCAATGCTTCTGCACTTTCGCTCGAACCAAATCGCTTCGAATCTGATGTCAATAGTCCGGAAATAAAATCGATCGTTCAGAAATCCTGGGAAGATGGCTTAAAAATTAAACTTCCTGGTGCTCCAGTGATCTTAATAAATGGCGAGATTATCAAGTGGCAACCGAATTTACTTAATCAAATTGAAGGTATATTGGACCTCGCGAGATTACAACAAAAACAATTTAGTACTTGCCCACCTATCGTCATTAAACCGCTTAAGAAATATTCAGCCATACTAAACACATCCAAAGGAATTGTTAAAATAAATCTTCTTTCGGACAAAGCCCCAAATACTGTGAATAATTTTATTTTTCTTGCTCAAAAAGGGTGGTTCGATAATATTCCTTTTAATCTCGTAATAAAAGGACTGATGGTACAAACTGGAGACCCATCTGGTACTGGGCTGGGAGGCCCAGGATATTTTATTCCTACCGAACAAAACTCTTTCATTTTTGATCGGGCAGGCATGGTTGCTATGGCAAATTCCGGTCCAGACACAAATGGCAGTCAGTTTTTCATAACACTGTCCCCTGCTTCCGCGTTAAATAACAAATACTCCATATTTGGCGAGGTTACCACCGGTATTGAGATTTTAAATAATTTCAAATCCCATGACCCAAATACCCAAAGTGAAGCAGAAACCCTTTTATCCGTCAAAATAGAGGAAAAATGATTTACCCAACCAAGGTAATCCAGACATCACAGAAGGGTTCTATCTTATTAACGTTTATTTTCGTCGCTGGAGCACTTTTTTTTATTACGATAGGGTGTTTTCTTATATTTTTACCCATATTGTTCCATCACAATACTGGGGCACCTGAATTTCTGAGCATCTTGATGCTGGCTGGCGGCCTAATCACCTTGGGATTATTAATGCTTCCTGGCCTTTATTTTAACTTGCGCAAATATATCTACAAATTAGAAAATTATCCAGACGGAAAATTCATCAACAATAAAGTCTTTTTCCCCTTAGTGGTCATCGCCTGGTCAATTATCTTAACTTTAGGTCAAATTACGCTGAAATACCAGGATCTGACACCATTTTTATTGCCCATTATAAATATTTTTGCAGTATGCCTGCCAATAACATTCTTTGTTGGCATTAGTCTTCGAAAAATTGCCTTACCTTCCTGCAGACGTATGTGGAGCATATTAGGAGCAAGCATAATAATTACACCCACATTATCCTTTATACTCGAATCCCTGGTGCTTTTTTCATTCATTGGAATATTATTATTGTTTGCCAGATTTTTACCAGAATTACATACTCAAATAAATTCATTGATTGTTTTAATTCAATCAAAATCCCCTGGAGAGGATGAAATAATACAGCAGGTTGCCAAACTTATTTCTTCACCCTGGGTTGCAATATCTACCTTTGGAGTTTTTTCAATTGCCGTTCCTATTATTGAAGAAACCATGAAAATAAGCCTCTTATGGTTTTTTCGAGATGCTGAATATTCACCATCAGATGGTTTCGTGCTTGGCACACTGTGCGGTGCTGCATTTGCTCTGGTCGAAAATATAAGTTTTTCAAGTTCAGGTTCGGCGGATTGGACAACCAGTGCTTTCATCAGGGCTTCCGCAGTTCTTCCCCATGTTTTCAACAGTGGCATGCTTGGGTGGGCACTTTTTTCAGCCAGGAGGACAAAACGATATACACAATTTGCAAAAACCTTCATCACAGTTTTGCTGATTCATGGGGTATGGAACGCTATCAGTCTGGGTTTAGCATTATCAAATATCAATTCTTTTTTTCCAAATACGCTAATAATGTATGTTCAAAATTCCTATTTCTGGATTTTTTGTTGGTTTGTGCTTGCGTGTGGGGTTTTCGCCGGGCTAATATTAAATAATTACAAAATACAACAATTAAATAATAGGATAGAAATAGGAAGCTAGTGTATAATACGCCGCGGGTTTAGGAAACTTCATGGAGAAATCAATATGGCATTCTTGAAAAACTTTATTGACATTTTTTTGCACCTGGATAAGTTTCTGGGTGATATTATTACCCAATTTGGCACATTGTCTTATATTATCTTATTTGTGGTCATTTTTTGTGAAACCGGTTTGGTTGTTACTCCATTTTTACCTGGAGACTCACTCATTTTTGCAGCAGGTACATTCGCAGCGCTTGGAAAGCTAAATCCCTGGATATTATATGGACTACTAATTGTTGCGGCTGTAGGTGGAGACGCTGTAAATTATTGGATTGGATATAAAATCGGACCCCGCGCTTATACTGGTGAAATCAGGTTGATTAAAAAAGAACATATTGACCGTACTCACGCATTTTTCGAAAAACATGGCGGAAAAACAATATTTCTAGCACGATTTGTACCAATTGTACGCACATTTGCGCCTTTTGTAGCCGGGGTTGGTCAAATGTCTTATGGATATTTTTTTCGGTACAATCTCATTGGCGGAATTGCATGGGTATCCATTTTTCTTTCTCTTGGATATTTCTTCGGTACAATGCCAATTGTTCAAAAGAATTTTGAGGTTGTAATTATCGCAATAGTATTAATTTCTGTCGTTCCAATGCTCCTTGAATGGCTTAAATCCAGGCGAGAAAATCACAACTAATAAATCCGATTGGTTCATTGCTCGAAATTAAAAACAGACATTAGATTGAAATAATGTCTGTTTTCTTATTTTAACTAGTTTAGTGGTTAGTTCTACAAAAATCTAATTAATAAAAATTTGGTTATTTATTTGTTTTTTTCGATTTATCAACAATAAGACGAGTTATCGCTATCAAGCCACCAATTCCCAGTGCAATTATCCCCAACCAGTTAATCGATATCGGAAATTGGATCGGCAGCTTTCGAACAGCAGTGTCCAATAATACGCCCAAAATAAATAAACCGCCAAACATACGATTGTGATAGAAGCAAAATCCTGAAAACCATGTCGGCCAGAATATTTCAAACCCTTTCGGTGGAGCATCTGGTCGAGGTTTTGAAAGAACCGCCGCTGCATAAAAAGCGCGTTGACCCGCAAATATTATCAGAAGCATAAAGGTTGAAAAATAACCAGTTACCACCAAATAAAATACAACACCATATGCCACAATGATTGTAAATATTGTTGTTAAACGTGCAAAGGTTTGCCCTACACGAACTGGGAAAGTTCCTACCCCTTTTAATTTATCATCGTTGAGTTTATCGGTATGCTTTGCAACATTAATGCTGGCAACACTCAACCCAAAAGGAATGCCAGCCAGGGCAACCATCCAATTCCAATGTCCAGAAAGTACCAGATATACCCCCGATATCATGATCGGTCCCCAAATAATAAAGATGGCCAACTCACCCAGAGCCCAATATTTCATTGGCCATGTATAGAAAAGCAGTATCAATGCACCAAACGCAAACAAACCAATCACAGTTGGATTCAATTGGGTATACCAAACCGCATAAACACCCGAGAGAAATGCAATTACCCCACTTACAATAAACCATTGGATTTGTTGGCTTTTTGTCCAAAATCCCTGGACGAGAGGATGGACACCATATTTCGTTCTAAAATAATTATCCTTATCAACCCCGCGTGTAAAATCAGTATAATCATTTAATAAATTGTTCGTACCGTGTGCAACAAATAAGCCAATTGTAATTACCAACCACGGCCAGAATGAAAAAACCCCATCCCGCCATGCCAACAATCCCCCAATAATGGATGAATAAATCGTCACCGTCGTAACCGCAGATCGAGTCGCGATAAGCCATTTAGATATTACATCCAGGGAATCCCACTCTTTTTTATCATCCATTTTTATGAGTTCCCATGCAGCCTTACCCCACATGCCAAAATTAATATTCATCAGTACTCCTTGTTAATTATTATGTAAAAAAATTATACAGTGTTTTTGTGAAAATAAGCACAAAATTCAAGCATTCATCTGATAAACTTTTTTTTCATTTGGGTCTCAATAATTGGAACTAAAAAAATTGGGATCTAGTGCCAAAACCCAGGAAAAATCAATCGCAAAACAACATCAACCATTAATCCCAATAGAAAGTAACTACCAATCGATCGGTTATTTACAAAACTGAGTGGAGCAAAATATAACGGCCAGCCACCTTGACCATCCGGAAAATTAGATGGGCGTTCATCCGGTCTTGGTTTAAGAAATAACGGCAAAGTATTTTTTAATCCGGGCAGAGCAAATAAAACAACCAGCATAACAGGTGTGAAATATCTCGTTAATATCAATCCAATCGTTAATAAATACGGTAATACCAACATGGCAATCACTAAATAACGAGAAGTCCTTTCACCAAGAATTACAGGAAGAGTGTGAATATTTTTTTCTTTATCAACACCAATCTTGTCAATATGCTTTCCGAAAATTACTGTCACGACACCCAGATAGTACGGGGCACTTGCCCAAATAACATCCCAATTCCAGCTGTGAGCAAGAACATAATAACCGCCCCCAATCATCAGGGGTCCCCAAACCAGTAAAACAGCAACCTCCCCCATCGCAATATATTTTAGAGGCCACGTGTAAAATAATACAAAGAAAGCACCTGAACCAAGCAAAATCCAGGCGATGGGATCCCAAGCGTTTACAGCTATCAGGTAAACTCCAAAAACCGCAGCAATTGCTCCAGTAATTGCTGTATATGTCAACAATTGGCGGGTTGTAATAAGCCCATTTGCGACGGGTTGTGGCCCATACATTGTCCGGAAATAATTATCTTTATCAACGCCTCGAACATAATCGGTGTAATCATTAAATAAATTATTGGTGGCATGTGCAAATACCAAACCCAAAACCAGCGCTATCCAGGAAATGATATTAAATTTACCGTCACGCAAAGCAAACAATCCAGCCAGCGCCGCAGAGATGAACGTCATTACCAGAACCGCTGCTCGAGTAGAAATTAGCCATTTTGAAATGATATCGAGCGCGTCCCACTCTTCCTTTGAAACAGATGGGATAATTTGTAAAGCTTTTTTCCACATTGTAAAATTCATCTCTGTTCACTCCAATTGTTAGTTAATTAAAATAGTACTATCAAGCTAGGCAGTAGCACAAATAGAGTCAAGACAATCTGCCACCGATTGTAAATGGACAACAATATTTTCTGAAATTATCGGGACTTAATTCCAACCAATATTTTGATTTTAGTTCAAAAAACAATAATTAATTTCAACCCACTATTCACTAGTCATAATAAACAATGGTTTCATTTCGAAGTTTTCGTATTTTGGGCGATATCTTTCTATATCATAAAAATGCTGGACATCTACAATTTTTTTACTGGCAGTAACTACATCAAGCGGCATATTATCATAACGACCATTTTTTAATACCACCAGACGTCCATGTACACCTTTTAATATTAAATCCAAAGCAAGGTTCCCAAACGCCATCGGTACAATAGAATCGATAGCATCCGGGTCGCCACCACGTACCATGTAACCTAATTTTTGGGTAACTACATCAACGACCTGACCTCCATTAAATTTCGGGGAAATCTCCTTTAGCTGGGCAGCAACCAGGTCCCCAATCCCACCTAACTTGGCGTGACCATATGCATCCGTTTTTCGATCTTCAAAAACCATGTCACCACCTTCGTAAATTGCTCCTTCCGAAACTAAAACCACCGAATACCGGCTGGGATTAAGCTTTCGATCCTTGCTTAGTAGTTCTGTCAAATGTTCGATATTGAATTTGTATTCCGGGATCACACACCGGTTCGCAGCCCCGGCCATTGTTGGAAGGATAGCAGTAAACCCTGCATAACGACCAAAAACTTCTAACACCAAGAAACGTTCATGCGAACCTGCAGTAGTGCGCAAACTGTTTGTCAATGCTATGGTACGGGTCACGCAAGTACTAAACCCAATGCAGTAGTCAGTACCAGGCACATCATTATCCATTGTTTTTGGAATTGCCACAACTTTAATCCCTTCCTGATAAAGCCGGACTCCATAACTAAGTGTATCATCTCCACCAATCGGTATAAGATAGTCAACCCCTAAATAATCCAGGTTTTGTTTGACTACATCGGTTAAGTCATTTCGAGATTCGATATATTTTTCCCTGAGGTGGATTGGAACATCCTCCCTTTTCATTTTTCCAGGATTTGTCCGTGATGTATGTAAAAAAGTACCACCGGTTCGCCCAGCTCGATTGACAATTTCTTCATCCAGCAATTGATAATTATTACTATTATCGGCATCTTTATCACGTATGATATCAGTTAAACCTGCCCACCCCCGACGTATGCCTACCACTTTATAACCCTCTCGAATGGCCCTGATTGTGACTGCCCGAATAGCCGGATTAAGACCTGGTACATCACCTCCACCAGTCAGAATCGCGATAACCCCTGGTTTCTTATTTACCATTGTATTCTCCTTGTGAAGGTTGCTGGATTTGAGAAATTACTATTTCTACTTTCCAAAGCAAATATCAATCGGAAAACTATCTATATTTTATAACTCAATCAACCTTTTTTCAACCTTTTAATGCGTACATCAATACACCAGCAGCGACTGCCAGATTTAACGAAGTCGCCCGCCCGCTCATTTTGATTGATATTAATTCGTTGCACTCTGCCAATTGATCTGGGAGCAACCCTTTTTGTTCAGATCCCAAAAGTAAAATTGTTGGCCGACTGTCCAACCTGGCATCGTGAAAATCGAGCTTTGCATGAGCAGATGTCCCGATGATTCGTATTCCTTTTGGCTTTGCCCAACCCAAAAACTCCAAGAAAGTACTTGTATAAATTGGTCGCCAAAATATTGTTCCCATACTTGCCCGCACAACCGACGGGTGAAACGGTTCCACTCCACCATCTAACAAAATTAATCCATCCGCATTAACCGCATCAATTGTCCGAAGAATTGTGCCCACATTACCTGGATCTTGGGGGGAAACAACCGCAATCAGGAATTCGATAGATGAAATATCTCTCAAATAATGATGTTTCTGAATTATCAAAGCAGCAATGCCAGTTGGATTCTCTTTTTCTGAAAAGGACTCAAATGCAGCTTCTGAAACCGGGATACAGCGCTCTCCTTTTCGAAGTAAGTCATCGATTAATTGTCGCCCGTAAGAGCTTTTTAACCGTTCTGGAGAAAATAGTACTGTGTCAAATTTCCATCCGGCTTCGGCAGCTTCACCAACATGCAAAATACCCTCGACGAGAAACAAACCGCTTTCATCGCGCCATTTTTTTTGTCGCATGGCCCGGGCTTGCTTAATAATGGGATTTGACAAACTGGTTATTGATTCAATCATAATAATCTATTTTGAATTCCTTTAAAGCAATTCTATGGTTTTACAGCTTGTAAAGAAGCTACCATACCGGCTTCCATGTGACCTTGAATTGCACAAATAATTTGATAATTCCCAGGATCTGGCAACATAAATTTATTCTGACTCTTTTGACCGGCACCGAGCTTGAAAACAAACAGGATATCATCCGCTTGTTTATCTCGATCAAACGGAAGTATTGCTTTCGTTTCTTTCTTCAAAAGAATAAATTCGTGTTCAACTTCTCCATTATTTGATAGTTTTAAATTAATTTCCCGGCCGCTATAAACTGAAAAACTGGATGGCGTAAATTTAAAATCCGTCATTTCGATACTAGGAGTATTATCTGGGCTTAGCGGAACAGAATTTCCACAAGAGAATAATAGAACTGACGCAATTAATCCAAGAAAAATTACTTGCCAATATTTATTCACAACAGGAGTCCTT
>CAZLJB010000014.1:14564-19077 GCA_964559195.1 uncultured Anaerolinea sp.
TGAATCGATAAAAAGTCAATTATTTCAAAAAACAACCTGGCCCGTGCGTGGTATGATTACTCATTATTTTCGGATAAAGGATAATATTTATGACCAAAAGAATCGAATATATTGACATTGCAAAAGGAATTGGGATATTACTGGTTGTAATGGGTCATAACGATTTCGCATTAGTTTCCCCATTTTTTTATAAATTTATATATGCATTTCACATGCCCTTATTTTTCTTTGTATCTGGAATGCTTTTCAAATCCGAAATACCTTTTTTAACCCTGCTCCGCCGTAGATTCGGGACAAATCTAAAACCATACATCACAATTCTGCTACTGATATTTTTTATGTCAGTATCTTTTACGAGAGTCAACTTCGATGTAGCCACGAGCCGTTTACTCAAAGCGCTTTACGCTAATGGACACTATATAGATTGGGTTCAATTGTGGTTCCTCCCACATTTATTTGCTCTGAATATATTTGCATTTTGTTTTTATAAATTAACCCAAAGTATAAAAACTCAATGGGTCAAAATATTAGTTTTATTTTTAATTCTTATCATTGGCGTAATAATTATTAACTATTTTTGGCCTATCAGCCTGACAATATTTGGCCGCAGCATTATTCTATTTGGTCTCCCGTTAAGCATCGACCTGATACTTGTTAGCGGGTTTTTCTTCATTTTGGGTTGCGAAGTACACAACAGTGTACCTGAAAAATTTTTCTCCTCAAATTTAACATTACTCGCAAGTATTATTGGGCTGGTCAGCATGGTTGCAATACTTCCGCAAACAATCGATTTCAATACTCGATCCTATCAATCCTTACCTATTAACACAATTGAAGCATTGCTGGGAATAATTTTTATTCTGTCGCTTTCCAAGCACATCGAACAATTCTCGTTTATTTCATCCGCTTTTCAATTTATTGGACAAACATCTCTTATTATTTTAATTTTTCATGTCCCTATACAGGAAACCTGGGGCGAAAAAATGATGATTATTTTCAACAACCAAAAGATATCTTATTGGATTTCCTATTGCGCTGGAGTTATCTTCCCAATTCTAATTAATATATTTCTTATTAAACCCAATCCAATTGTTCGTAAATGGTTTGGGCAATCAGAAATTATCCGAAATACTCCAACTGGGCAAATTTCAGCCCAAGACTAAATTTCAATTAAAAGTTTTTAAAATAATTCATTTATTATGAGCAACTCGTCATTATCAAACTGGAAACCAAACGGAAATACACTTTCTGCTTTCTTATCAATTAATTCTATCGGGATAATTTGCGCAAGCATAATTAGTCAGGTTAGTGGGAATTCATCAAGAATTCGAGTAGTTTTTTTTATCGTGTCGATAATCATTGGTATTATATTTTGTGCAATAGCAATAAAAATACGAATGCGAAAAGCTGGATCATTCTCATGGTTTTTTCATGACCGGCCGAAATTAGAATTTGTGTTAATGGTTTCAACATTTTTAATTTTTATTATTTTTTGGAGCCTTATTTGGACACCCCTGGATAGATTTGGAGGGTTCTATTATTATATACAAGCCGCCTTCCCGTATCTTATTTGGATAACCTTAGCCAGTCTTGGAGCATTAGGACTTCAATTAGCAAATAGATATGGATTCGATTTTCAACGTTTATTAAAATTCTTCGGTAAACAAAAATCTATCTTTTTGCTGATGGGTGGGCTTTTTTTGTTATTTTTAACAATTTCCTGGATTGCTTCTATTCGAGTAGTTGGGGTCAAGCCAATTGAAGAAGATTTTTGGTACGGAGCAGGCGTACCAATTTTAGCTTTTCAGGTTTATGGGGCTCTAGTCGTTGGTTTTATTCTTTCAATCCTGATTAATAAACAAAACATCCGGTTACTTAATAACAATTACGTGGTTGATATTTTCGTTTTTGTACTCATATGGGTAATCTCAGCCTTCCTTTGGGCAAAAGAACCAGTCAAACCCGACTTTCTGGTTACTTCACCTGTCGCCCCAAATTTTGAAATGTATCCAGATTATGATGCTCGAAATTATGATGTCATGAGTCAATTTGCTGTGATCGGGCAGGGAATAAATAATCATAGTTTCTTTGACCGAGTACTTTATCCTGCGTTTCTTGTGTACTTACATACATTCGTAGGCCAAAATTATTCTCGTGTAATGGCATACCAATCAACTATATTCGCTATATTGCCTGGGCTATTATATTTTTTAGCAAGATTTATATACAATCGTTCAAGTGGAATAGTATTGGGGTTATTAGCTGCACTCCGAGGTATAAACCAAATAAACCTCGGTAGTATTATTGAGACCGCTCATCAAAAACAAATGCTCACAGAATATCCAACTGCTGTTTCACTTGTCCTGACTACCCTATTGCTTATTCTTTGGTTAAAATATCCAAGGAGCAAATGGTGGTTGGTCGGAATATCAGGCGGGGTTGTTGGCATTTCTACGCTGCTCCGACCGCACACTTTGATATTAATACCGGTGTTTATTACTATTGCCTTTTTCGTTTATCGTCACCAAGCCAAAATATGGCTTTTTACCAGTACCCTGTTTATTGTTTCAGCTCTTCTTGCAGTGATTCCCTGGGCGCAATTTAGTGGACAAAATATATCTATTTTCGATTTGTACTTCACGCGAATAAGGGATGTTATTCAGCAACGATATACGATAAATCCCGACCACATCGCAAATTATTCGGGCCTAAATCCCAATCTGACCAAACCAACACCCATACGAGCGCTATATCACCAAAGTGTAAAATCAGAAAAGGGCATTCTGGCATTTGCTACAGACAATTTTCTAAATAATCTTGTAACTACCGTAGAAATATTGCCAACGACCCCTTTCAACCTGGAGCCTCGTACTGTTGTTAAAAAAACCGAGACTTTTTGGAAACCGTATTGGGATGGCAAGCTAAGTAACTGGGCCAAAGTGATGATCCTATTAAATCTACTGATAGTATCACTCGGCCTGGCAGCAGCCTATAAGCGAGCTCGGCTGGGGGGGATTACCCCGCTAATAATCATGTTAGCTTATTATTTTATTAATTCTCTTGGGCGAACTTCTGGAGGAAGATATATTGTACCTGCCGATTGGGTAATACTTTTATATTATGTAATTGGCCTGGTTTCGGTTTTCAATTTAGCCAAAACACTTTATATTTCTCCGCAAATTCCATTAGAACCCAACATTAAGGATACATTTAATATTTCTAAATGGTTTCCAGGTTTATTAATTGGAGTTCTACTTTTTTCTTTTGCTATGGGATCCTTAATTCCGATTTCACAACAATTAAACCCAATCAGATTTCCAAACCAGTCTGAAATAGTTCAATCTTCCTTACTATCATCTATTTCGAATAACAACACTGTTTATTCGAAAACCAATCTTGAAAAATTTCTTTCAACCAATGGTGCTGTTATCCTGACCGGACGAAGCCTTTATCCTCGCCAATTCAATATAAACGAGGGGTTAGACATCAGTGTTTACGAGTACTATCACAACATGCCCTTTCCAAGAACATTGCTAACAGTAATTGGTCAAAATGGTGAAACTGTAATTGTATTACCCACTTCAACTCCAGCCTTAATAGCGAATGCGTCTGACGTCATGGTTGTAGGTTGTAAAGTAAAAGGATATGTGATTGCAAGAGCAGTGATCAGATTGACAGATAATAAAATTTTTGAGAGTCTTAATAGAAAAGACCCATTGGTTTGCCCGATGGTCTTACCAGTATGTGATAATAACAAAAGTTGCCACTGATTCAGACTTAGGAAACAACATGAAAATATGCTTATATGGTGGAACTGGATATGTTTCCACATCCATACAGAAAACATTTTTAACGGGTTGACCCGGGTATTTGAAGCCGTGCACCGGGATGGTCGAAGACTAAACTCTGATGAAAATAAATGGGAAGATCAAATTATTTCAACATGCAGCCATTAGCTAAGACATACATGGATATTATTTTTATATCGCATCCTGGGGTTAGAACTTTTATTAAGGAGGTGGATTTGTGGCAGACCCTATTATTGAAGAAAATGAAATACGCGCCGGGGACTCTAACACCGTAAAAATTGCCAAGGAAGTACTTTCCGGCACCAGTAAGAAAGGCTGGTTGGCTCGCTTATTACCCTTCATGGGACCAGCATTTATTGCCAGTGTCGCGTACATGGATCCAGGAAATTTCGCGACAAATATCCAGGCGGGCGCCAAACTTGGGCTCGAATTATTGTGGGTAATTGTTGCATCGAATTTGATGGCTATGTTGCTTCAAACTCTTTCTGCGAAACTGGGAATAGCCAGCGGGAAAAATCTCGCAGAACATTGTCGTGATCAATACCCAAAGTGGGTGGTGTGGGGTTTGTGGGCAATCGCAGAGCTGGTAGCAATCGCAACAGACCTCGCCGAATTCTTAGGAGCAGCACTTGGTTTTTATCTGCTTTTCGGAATTCCCCTTTTATGGGCCGGTATATTAACAGGAATTATTACTTTTTTTATTC
>CAZLJB010000015.1:0-18896 GCA_964559195.1 uncultured Anaerolinea sp.
AGATAGCTTCAGGTGACTGGAGTTCAGACGTGTGCTCTTCCGATCTTACAACACCCAGGACTTTAGATCGTTATTGGTACTCATCGAAAATCACAGGCAGATGTGATCTGAAACCGCAACAGACGCCAAAATGATTTAATAATTTTCGCGGATTTTATTATTTCAGATTTGATCCAATCTCCAAAACAGACTCGCTGAGCCATTCTTGAGCTGAAATGAAAAAACTTCTACGGCCAGGTGACACCCTTACCCTGACCCAGGATGCCGCGACCCATAAACACACGCTCATCCAGATCGGTCACGCCCCGCATCAGAGAACCCCAAACTGCAAACCACTGAAGTGGGATCATTAATACAAAGGGAGCAAGCAGCGGGTGAATCTCCGGGTATTTGGCCATGTCAAAAGTCAATAAGTGCGATTTTCCTTCGCAAAGCTTCTCAACCCGCTCAACCACCTGCCGCGATTCATCCAAACCTTTTAATATCACTATCGCAGGCCTTTCACGATCGAACATTTCGGCAGGGCCATGCCTAAACTCAGTCGCATCCATGAAGGAACCGTTAACACGCATATTTTCCATAAAAACGGTTAATCCAAATTTATATCCAAGACCGTAAAGTGGTCCGCTGCTCATCGTATAGATCAAGCGCTCATCGACAAAATCCTGAGCCAACAACCTGGTTGGTTCTTTTTCCTCCACGTATTGGCGTTTGAGGAATTCCGGCAGCGCAAAGAGCCCCTTGATGATATCCCTGGCCTCCTGGCTGCCCTTCAGGCTCGCAACTTCCAGCGCAAAAAGGTAGGCGGCTGCCAAAGGCATAATATAGAGCGCCTTGGAATTGTAAGCGATGGTTTCATCGGCTTCCTTGGCCATCAGGCTGTCGGCTTTATCGACCAGAACGATGGTATGGGCCTGACGATTTTTGGCATGCCGCAGGGCAGCCACCGTATCCTCGGTTGCGCCTGAGAAAGAAGCCAGGAAGACCCAGGACTTAGCATTGCATAAGACCGGGTTACGCCAGATAAAATCGTATGAAGTATAGCAATCGGATGCCACATCCGTAAAACGATCGAGCAAGTATTTTCCGGAGTACAGATTCACCCAGGAATTTCCACTCCCCACCCAGTAAATATGTTCAACTTTTTGATCAACGGCTCGCCTGGCCAATTCCTTGATCATGGGCCCCTGGTCGCGCAAGAATCTTTCCATATCTGGACCCAAAACCGGAGCTGTGAATAATTTACTTTGAATTGCATTTTCAATAAGCCTGTCGAGTTCCATTTCATTTTCCTTTTCTAGTAGAAATTCAGACCGCCAGAGCGGGTGGTCATAAATCGATCCAACTAAGCCAGGTCACTTACTTCAATACGGGCATACTTCATCGCCTGGCGGTGGTGAGTATAAACAACATGCACAGATCTATCTGATGATTCAATGATGGCAGGGTAACTATATTCGCCTGGCGTATCTTCCAGGGTCACTTTATCAATCCAGGTTTCGCCTTCATCCTCTGAAACAGCCAGGCACAACGGAGATCGTGGTCCCCAGGCCAAATATCCGCCAGGATGCATAACCAGATCAGCCTCCCGGGCGCCAATCATACGTCCCAGTTCATAATCCCCGGCCTTTCGCAATTCTTTTTGATTCTGCCGGACAGGTACCCGATCACTGCCAACAATATCCACAGTTAAATCGCCTTTGGGCCCCAATCCAACCGGGTTGTAAGCCAATACGAGCTTGCCAGAAGCCAAACGAACCAAGTCAATTCCGCTGTTCGGATTGAGTAGTTTGGTAGGGACGGGAGGCGTCCAGGTTAATCCAAGATCAGGCGAGTAAGACTTGTAAATAAAACCTTCCCAGGAACGCATCAAAGAAAGCAGGTTTCCATTCGAAAGCTGGACGACCGTAGGTTGATCAAGATACGCGCCGTTCCCTGGACAATCGACCGTTTTCCAGGTTCTGCCCTCGTTCTTTGAAAGCATATAGGCCACATCCCCCAGGCCTTCATATTCCATTGGTAAAATCCAGATATCAGGATCCAGAATGTGGAGAGGTTTATTCTTTCCTAATATTCGTTTTTTGACCGGCAATATTTCAAGATCGGTCCAGGTCTGACCATCGTTATAGCTGCGTTTGAAGAACATGCGGGTGCCGCCATCACACCAATGCCCGTAATTCACCGGGGCAATAAGCCAAACCGCATTGTCTGGACCTATGAAAATCCGTGGGTTACCGGCAGCATGACGGGCAACGTTGACCCAGACCACTGGCTCAAGCCATTCTTTCGATCCATAAATTAATCGACTGCCCAAAATTACCGAATCAGGCGAGCTTTCCGTCTTACCTGAATACCAGGCGGAAAGTAAGTCTCCGCTTGGGAGCTCGCAAATTGTCCCAGCATGGCTAGCTGGAAAACGTTTGTTTCCTTTAAAAACAAAGCTCGATTCCATATAACTTAATTCCTTAGTTTGATTTGTACAAAAGCGGCTTTATTTCAAGCCGGTTGTAGCGATTCCTTGAACGAAATAATTCTGCAAAAACAGGAAGATGAGAATAGGAATGGCAATCGAAAGCAAGGCGGCTGCCATGACAATCCCATAGGGTGTCGGGGCGGCACCGCTGTTAGTGGCCGTGAAGACATTGATTGCCAACCCGGCCGGCAAGGTTTTGACTGTATCCTTGGTTGCAGCAATTAATGGCCACATCAAGCTGTTCCAACTTTTTATGGCAGTGAAAATAATAACTGTGACCACTGCCGGTTTTGTGAGAGGAATGATAATTTTGGTAAAGAACTGAAAATTCGTACAACCATCGATCCGGGCTGCATCATCCAATTCGACAGGAATCTGAGTGATAAACTGGCGGAAAAGGAAAATACTCACTGCAGTCGTGGTCAAAGGAATAACCAACCCGACGTAAGTATCAATCAGCTTCAAAAAGGACATTTCCAAATAGAGCTGTGGCATATAAGCCGCGAAGGGGATCATGATCGTTAATAAGGACAAATTGAAGAGGAAATTTTTCCCCTTAAATTTCAACCTGGCAAAAGCATAACCCGCCGGCAGGCTGATCGATAAAACAGCGATCTCAGACAGAAGTGTTACGATAATACTGTTTATGACCCAGTGGCCAAATGGGAAACGGTCCAAGACAATATAATATTGATTAAGGGTCGCAGGATTGGGAATCCATTGAAAAATTCTAGTTACAGTTTGGGTATCTGTTTTAAATGAAGTGGTAATGATGATGAAAACCGGGGTCGCATAAAAAATGATCACCATCAAAAGTACAAAATAGAGAGAAAAGCTGGCATATTTTCGCATCGCTAATCATCCTCGCCTTTCTGACCACCAATTTTGAATTGAATTAACGTAACGACCAGGATGAACAACATGATTATTGTGGATGTTGCGGCAGCATCACCGAATCTGAAGTTTTGAAATGCCATGCTCCACATTCTAAAAACCAGTGTGGTGGTCGATCCGACCGGGCCGCCCTGGGTCATGATATAAGCTTCATCAAACATCTGGAAGGAATTTGCGAAACAAAGCACGGTCACATACAATGTCACAGGTTTCAGACTGGGAATAGTAATGTAATTGAATAATTGCCAGCCGTTGGCCCCATCAACTTCGGCTGCTTCGTACAAGTCTTGTGGGATGCCCTGCAGGGCAGCCAGGAAAATAATTGTATTAAAACCGACCGACCACCACAAGTTCATAAATACAATCGCAAGCATCGACTGAGTTGTATCAGTCAAAAAAGGTTGGGGCATAAACCCCATTTGGGTCAGGTAACTGTTGATAATTCCAAAGTTTTTATCGAAAATCCATTTCCAAACAATGCCAGCTGCTGCACTTGAAATAACATAAGGCATCAAAACGAAAACACGCCCAATCACCCGCCCTCTAAGTTTTTGATTGAGCAAAATAGCCAACAACATGGCTAAAATAGTTAAACCGATGGTGACCAAAATAGTATATTCGAAGGTGTTGAAGATCGCGCTCCAAAAATACTTGTCATCAAACATGCGCACAAAATTGTTTAACCCTACAAATTTGGGCGTACCCAGGATGTTCCACTTGGTAAAGCTCATGGGCAGGATAGTAAGGGCTGGCAATAAAAAGAAAGCAAAAAACAAAACAAAATATGGCAAAATAAACCAGTATGCATCCAGGGAGTTCGTGTTTTTACTTTTCATTGGCACCTCTTGTCTAGATTATCTCCTACCGGTACTAAACCGGTAGGAGATAATCCCTTCCGATTACTGCAATTTCATATTTGGAAAGTCTAGGGAGCCGCCAAAATATCGTTGACAGCTTTTTCAGCGTTGGCAATACCATCCGCAACAGAGACTTTACCCAGCATGACCGATTCCATCATAGTGGTGAAGGGGGAGTTCGGTTGGCGACCAAAAGCTTCAGCTTCCTTGGGGATGGCAGGATAGTAGTGAGCAACCGGTACGGATGCCGAAAAGGCCTGCCAATTCTCCAAAGCCTTGAATTCTGGGGAATTTGCAACGCTCAGGCGGACGGGTTGGTGACCGGAGTTCTTGGTCCAATCGAAGTTGTGATCCGACATCCATTTGACAAACTTCATACCAGCCTGAGTGGCTTCTGGTTTCTTATTGTCGGGGAAGGCATAGACATGGGAGTCAGCCCAACCGGCGGGTTGATCATAGACCACAGGGATCTGGGCGGTCTTGTAGTGCAAACCTGCAACCGGGTTGAAATCTCCCATTTCCCATGGGCCTTCAATAATCATAGCGATGGTACCATTTTTGAAATCGGTATCTTCGTCTTGTTCGCCCTGCGGATTGACCTTGTATTTGTAAACCAGGTCATACATGAATTGCAGTGATTCAATACCGGCCGGGGTGTTGAAAGCGGCCTTGGTGTTATCCGGGGTCAAAAGTTCCTGACCCTTGTGCTGCCAAAGTAATGACATCCAAATGCGGTAAGGCCCGCCAGCGGTATACCCAAGACCAATACCATATTGCTTCTTGGCTGGATTGGTCAGTTTCTGGGCATAATCCAGCAACTCGGCACCGGTTTTCGGGGGCTTGTTCGGGTCCAGGCCAGCGGCTGTGAACAGATCCGTGTTGTAGAAAAGAGCCAGCGGGTGCATATCATTCGGAATGGCATATTGCTTTCCATTCACCTGGGTGCCCTGCCAGGCAGACTTAATAAAATCGGTGGGATCAATTCCAACCTGGGGATAGAGAGCATCGATGGGCTGCAAGATACCCATGTCGACATTTTGTGCAAGATTGGTCTGGTGCAAGGTGACTACGTCAGGAGCAGTACCGCCTTTGAAGTCCAGGACAAGCTTGCTATATAAGGTAGCCCAGTCCATTTCGGTCTGAACAACAGTAATCCCGTCCTTGTTCTCGGCGTTATATTGTTTGACAAGCGCAGCCAAAGGAACATTATCAGGAGCTCCCAAACCACTCATGAAAGTGATCGAAATGGGGGCGGGTTTTGCGGGTGCTTCAGTCGCAGCGGGTGCAGCCGGGACTGCCGTATCGGCGGGGGCAGCTGGTACAGCTGTGTCAGCGGGGGCGGCTGGTGCGACTGGTGCCGGTGTGGCTGCAGGGGCGCAGGCAGAAATCAACATTGCTACTAAGATTAGCATTGTTACAGTGTTTATAAACTTGTTTTTCATTTTTCCTCCAAAGGAATTTCGAAACATTGAAGTGCAATTTAGGAACCAGAGTAGGATGGTAGTTATAACCTTATAAAATTTCGCCTCCTTTGATTTATTGATCCTTGTGATCTCATCACTGTGCTTGAACCAGAGCAGAATTGGTTTTAATCCATGTTCACCATAAGTTTAATAGTGTCAGGACCTCCAAAGAGCTTGAAAACATCCAGATAATCTTTTAAGGCGATGCGGTGTGATATCAGATTATCTACTCGCACAGTTCGGCTGGCAAGCAGCTTTACAGCCTTGCCTGTCGCAAATTGGTTATTGTATGAACCCAGGATATGCAACTCAGAATCGTTGACATAAAATGGATTGACCTCGATTTGCTTGTCTGAAGGGGCGCACCCAAACCACATAACCGTACCGGCTCTGCGCGCATAATAGACCGCAGAAGCTTGCAGTTTCAAGTTTCCGGCGACCTCGAAAACGACATCCGCTCCAATTTTTTGAATCTTTCGTAATTCAGCATCCACATCCTGTGTTTTTGGATCGATCACATGTGTGGCCCCATTTTCAAGTGCAACAGCCCTGCGCTTTTGAATTGGTTCGCTGACCAGAACATTAGCTGCTCCAGCCCGGGCTGCCAATTGGGTAATCAAATTACCCATCCCTCCGGCCCCAAGTACCAGAACAGTATCTCCTGGGTGTATTTGAGCCAGCTCAACGCCATGGACGGCACACGCCAATGGCTCACAGAAAGCAGCTTCTTCGAAGCTGAGATTATCAGGTAGTGCGTAGACATTGCTTTCAGTCATTACACAATACTCGGCATCTGCTCCATTAATATGAACACCCATGGATGAAAGATTGGCGCAAAGATGCTCCTTGCCCATGTGGCAGTATTCACATTGGTGACAAACACGATTTGGGTCAACGGTTACGCGATCACCAATTTTAAAATTCACCACGCCCGCCCCCAGGGCTGCGATCGTGCCAGAAAATTCATGCCCGATAATAACCGGGTAATTCGCCGGGTAAGCACCTACAAATAATGAATGATCTGTGCCACAGACACCACAGGATTTGATCTTAATTAAAACTTCACCAGCTTTGGGCTGTGGGACGTCAAGCTCAACAATTTTTACATCACCTGGATTATAAATAACGGCTGCTTTCATGGTTTATTCCTTTATGGGGTGGGTATTTTATACAGGCTTGTTTGTTGTTATTGCAAATTGGAAAATTCCCAATAAGACATTGCCGGAGACATACTGCCATTGACCAGGGCCTCAAAAGCTTGACTGTTGGCCGGGCGCGGGCTGGCGCCATCCATCCCTGGACGGTTAACCAGCTCCATTACTTCAGTGAGATCCCCCACTCCCAAAGACTTCAAACCAGCAGGTAAACCAAGATCAAGAATCAGGTCACGAACACATGCAGCTGATTTTAGGGCAGCATCCCTGTCATTCAAATCGTTGCCAGCCTGGCCCATCAAGCGCGTAATATGAGCATATTTTTCTATATTTGCGACACAGTTATATTCCATCACTGCGGGCAGGGCTAAAGCAACACTCAGACCATGGGGGGTATCATAAACTGCGCCAACCGCTTCACCAATGACATGTGCAAGCGAAGTATCCGATTGGGAAATCGCCATGCCGGCCAGGGTATTGGCCCAAAGCATTTGCGATCGAGCTTCCAGATCACTGCCATTGTAGACGGCCCGGCGCAGATATTGGGCTGTCAGCCGGATGGCTTCAACTGCATAAAGATCGGTTGCCACGGTTGCGACGCGACAGGTGTAGGCTTCGATTCCATGCGTCAGCACATCCATCCCCGTCGCAGCAGTCATGGCTGAGGGAAGACTGACCGTCAGGATCGGGTCAAGAATAGACAAAGTCGGATAGAACTGCGGCCGCGCGAAACCCTCCTTCCGATGCAGTTCGTGATCACTGATCACAGCAAATTGAGTCGCTTCTGACCCGGTACCGGCCGTGGTTGGAACGGCAACCAATGGCAGGGGTTTCCATGTGATTGGCTGTCCTTCAAAGATTTTCCAAATATCAGCATTTTCAACCGCCACAACCGCGATTGCCTTGGCAACATCCATGGGACTGCCGCCACCCAAACCAATGATTACATCACACTGCTCTTTGCGGGCCAAGTCTCTGCCGCGGTTAACGACCTTCCGGTCGGGATTTGCCTGTGCTTCATTAAATATGACTGAAGTTACTCCGCTTTTTTTCAACAGATCAACTGCTTGGTCAACAAAACCTGCCAGGCTTTTATTGGGATAGGTGACGATCATGGCACGTTTACCCAGCGCCGCAACTTCTTCCCCAAGCGTCTCAAATTTTCCAATTCCAAAAATCATCCTGGTTGGGAAAAAATAATCAAAATTTTTCATCGGTTATCTCCATGACCACAAGCGTGTATTTTGGTGGATTCACACCAGATTTTTGACAAAAGAAAAATTATGAAGTGTGCTTGGCTTCATCCGCATCGACATTGCGAGGCGTCGAAACAATCGTTGTTTTAATGTTTTTTTGCGACAAACATTCCAGAAATTCCTGGTTCTCAAAATTATCTGTAACAACCTGATCGACTACATCCCACGAACAGACTTTGTAGGGGGCTGTCTTCCCGAATTTCGACGAATCAGAAACAATAAACAATTCATCGCTATTCTGGATCATCAACTGCTTGACAGGCACTTCTTCCAACACAAAGTTAAATATTCCATTTTCTTTATGCGCTGCATCAACACCTAGAAAGGCCTTCTTGACAGTAATGTTCCTAAGTATCTCTTCAGTATAAGGACCATTGGTCGAATAAAAAGATTTTCTAACCGTCCCCCCCAGCATCACAACCGCAATATTCTGAGCAGGACAAAGTTCTTTCGCGACCAAAAGGTCACAGGTAAAGACTGTCAAGTTCTTCAGCTGCGACCGTTTAAGAAAAGATGCAATTTGAATACTGGTCGTACCCGAATCCAAAATAATAGCATCACCGTCACATACCAAACTAGCAGCCGCAGCACCAATCGCGCGCTTACGTTCGTAATTTACATAAACTTTTGTTTCATAAACCGGTTCAACGACAGCATCCAGGAGACCTGTGCTGAATGATCCGCCATGGTCGAGCTTGATCAGATTTTGCTCAGAGAGAACCTTCAAATCACGCCGGATTGTGGTTTGGGTTACATCTAACAAACGAGCGAGCTCATCGTTTCCGACAAAGCCGCGCTCACCGATTAATTGCAATATTTGGGCCTGCCGTGCAACTCGCAGCATCAAATGTACTCCAAAAGAACACAAATGAACATTTATTTGATTTTTTACTATCTTTACTATATGATATAATTCTAATTAAGTCAAGAGACCAAGTTTTCACACCCCTTATTTCCTTTGATCTGATCGTGGGAAGCGTGAAATGCAAGCTTATTCACTCTTTTTCTCCTGTATTTTCGTTCTTCCCACAAACATTCACCAGTACCTGACCAGGTTCATGCAATCTACAATCTCACCCGCCAAAAGGTGATCAAAAAGCAAGCCGCGATAGCATAGAAAAATATTTGAAATCGGAGATGTAAATTGAATCTTTTTGGAATCATCACAGCCGGTGTTACACCTTTGAGCCCTGACGGATCCGAGCTAGCGCCGGAATCCGTTTTTTCAACTTATTATCGGTTTCTGATTGAGCGTGGGATCAATGGGCTTTTGATCGGCGGAACCACCGGCGAAGCGCCATTGCTAACGCTTTCTGAACGGAAGACACTCGCAGAACGCGCGGTAGGGATTGTTTCGCATGCGATTCCTGTCATCATTAATGCCGGGTGCATCTCCACCGCTGAAACTGTAGAATTAGCCCGCCATGCTGCTTCAGCGGGGGCTGAGGGCATTGCAGTGATTACACCCTATTTTTTCCATTACAACCCGGCTTCAATGGAAAAACATTACCGGACAGTGGCTGAGGCAGTACCCTCCTTACCCGTTTATCTTTACTATCTTCCCGAATTTGCCCATAACGATATTTCACCAGAACTATTGAAAAAGCTATTGACAACCTGCCCCAACATTGTCGGGATTAAACATTCCGATGCCGATATGGTGCACCTCCAGGAATATCGCCGGGTGGCTGGAATGGACTACAGCCTCTTGAGCGGAGATGATTCTGTGGAATTTGCTGCGCTGGCACTTGGCGCCAATGGTTGTGTATCGGGCAAAGCCTCTGCCTTTCCTGAATTACCAGTGGCCCTGTTTCGAGCGTTTTCATCAGGCAACCTGGCGGAGGCACGACGGATACAAGTCCTGATCGATGATTTGGCCGGGGCAATCGATGGTCCTTCCGGTATGGGGCTTGCCTATTTCAAGGCCAGTTTAAAATACCGAGGCATTGACGTGGGATCTGTTCGACAGCCCTTGCTGCCTTTGTCCGAAATCGAATATGCGGCCCTGGTTTCTGATTTGAATGACTTGCGCCAAAAGGGCAAGCTCGATTTACTATTGAAATAACAGGCAACTGCAACTGGCAGATTGAGCGCCATCCAAACTGAGTGCTGATGTAACTCAGAAAAAAATCATCCTGCGAAAAAGTGGTAAAAAATGACCCTGCAAATTCTTCAAGACCAAAGCACCCGCCCTGTCTGTATTATTGGCAATCTTTGTGTTGATCTTATTATCCGAAATGTTCCTGCCATGCCAATTTGGGGACAGGAAGTTAATGGCAGCTCCCATACTTTGGTTTCTTCAGGGCAAACCGGGTACACGGCCTTTGCGCTTTCCAGGCTGGGAATTCCAACCAGCGTGGTGGGCAGTGTTGGCGATGACGTAAACGGAAAACAGGTCATCGATGATTTGAAATCCTATGGGATCGATACTGCCGGCGTGATCACCATCCCTGGAGGCCAAACCGGCATTTCAGTAGCGATTGTTCGCGAAGATGGCGAAAGAGCTTTTGTTTCCACGCTGGGTAGCTCTCAAGACTTCAACGAAAGGATGGTTTTAGATCAATGGGGTCAACCCGACCAAGCCTCTATTGTCTGCCTGGTGGGTTTGTTCAATACACCAAATTTGACATTGAAATCCGCGGCACGTTTGCTGGCAAAAGCACGGCATGCCAACAAGCTGACCATGCTGGATACTGGATGGGACCCGCATAATTGGCAACCAGATACGCTCGCAGATCTGCAAGGCCTGCTAAGCCAGACGGCCCTTTTCATGCCCAACTTCGATGAAGCCCGCGCAATAACCGGAAAAAGTACGCCCGAAGAAGCCGCAATAGCACTTCAAAAAGCTGGAACTGAAATCGTTGTAATAAAATGCGGCAGCGAAGGCAGCTACTGCCGCAAAGCTGACAAAACATATTTTGTTCCTCCCCGCGAAGTACATGTTTTTGATGCGGTTGGGGCGGGCGACACCTTCAACGCGGGTTTTATATATGGATTACGACTCGGTTGGCCATGGGAGGCTTGCCTGGCCTTCGGGAACACAACCGCCTCAATTTATATCTCGCGCAACACCGACCGCTGGCCCTGGTTGGATGAGGTCGTTTCGACTGCCAGAGCCAGTTATCCTTTTATTCCGGAGATAAAACCATGATCGATTTTCATACCCATCCTGTAATGATCAAAGAACTTCTCGACAGCGATCCTGATTTGGACCGCAATATCCATGCGAAATTTGGGTTCCACTTCCCCCCTCAACCACTCGAGTGCTTTACCCTCGAAATGGATGAGGCGGGTATTGACCAGGCTGTCTTGCTCCCGATTGATGTGACAACTGCTCATGGATGCAAGATTGTATCCAATGAACAAATCGCGGATCTGGTTGAAAAAGAAGCTCGTTTCATTGGCTTTGCATCTGTGGACCCCAATTTACCTGATGCGCCAGCCCAATTGGAAAGAGCCATCCTCCAACTTGGTCTGCGAGGATTAAAGCTTGACCCCAGCTTCCAATGTTTCTACCCAAATGACCCGGAGCGCGCCTATCCCGTTTACCAGACCTGCGCCGAATTGGGCATCCCTGTCCTGCTGCATGCTGGTCTTAGCTGGGTACCCTCTGGTTTGGCCAAGTTTTCTCAGCCCTTGAACCTCGAGGAAGCTGTGCAGGCTTTTCCAACTCTGAATTTCATTTTGGCCCATTTTGCCTGGCCATGGGTAAATGAAGCTGTCATGCTGGCTGTCAAGTATCCAAATGTTCATCTCGACACGGCCATCCTTTACAGCGGTACACCCCGGAATACCTTCCAGAAAATTTTGGCTGAGCAGGTGGGTCTGGACGTTTTAGAACGTAGCCTGAAAGATAAAATCGTATTCGGAAGCAACTATCCAAGAGTTGACATTCGGCGGACGGTTCGCGGGATTTCAGCCCTGGAAATCAGTAAATCTTTGACCCACGCCATCTTCGATGGTAATGCCCGGCGTTTATTAAACATGGAGGTGGCTGCATGAAATCAATCATACACAGGATCGAAATCCAAACCCGGCATGAAATTGAGTTGATCAATATCACAAAAAATGTACATGAGCTGGTTGAAGCCTCGGGCGTAAAATCAGGGACGGCATTCATTCTCAGTTTACACACCACCACTGCCATCACTGTCAACGAGGGCCTGCCCGATTTGGAGACAGACATTTCAGATCTCATCCAGAATCTCGTCCCAGATGACAACCATTATAAACATGCCCGTTACTTACCGTCTGATGGACAAATGGCTGTCAACGCCTCATCCCATCTACGTGGAGCACTCCTGGGGTTTCAGGTGTTTTTCCCGATTGAAAACGGTAAACTGGTCACTGGCTCTCGCCAAACCATGTACTTGGTCGAGTTAGATGGGCCTCAATACCGCACTTATGTGATCCAGATTCTTGGTGAATGAAATTCAAGTTTAATTGGCGTTCGTTTCTATTCCAATTATAGAAGACCGGCAATACTTCGGTCGGTTTTATCGCAAAAGGTTTGGGGTGTTTTTCGGTTCGGAAGTAAAGCTTCCGAACCGAAAAACACCCCAAATTTCTTTCATTTCATATTAATTTCAGCTCAAAATAAAACCTGCGGATATCATCGTGGTTTTTATTGACTATAATTCCAAAATATCGTATAATATTTCAAGAATATGGAACTTTATTCCATAATGCTGAATTATAATTAACAAACGGACCTTTTCATGGTAAATTCCATCATCAAAGCCCTGGATATACTTTCAATTTTTAGCCCAACCCAACCCAGAATGAGCCTGGCGACCATCAGTCTTAAGATGAATTTGCCCAAAAGCACGGTACACAACCTGCTTTCCACGCTTACAAGCCGGGGTTTCATCGAGCGGGTTGATAACGACCAATACTCTTTAGGGACTGCCGTGATTGTTTTGGGGCAGGCTGTGCGTGTAAATGTCGAACTTCGTGATCGAGCAGCTCCGCTGCTGAGCGAGGTGGCAGGTATCTGCCGCGAATCGATCTATCTGACCGTACGCGAAGGAGATAACCTGCTTTACATCTATGCCATCGAATCGCCTCGCCGGCTGCTGGCCCGCACGTCAATTGGCGATCGGGTGCCGATGCACTGCACTGCAAATGGAAAAGCGATATTGGCCTACTTACCTGAAGACGAGCTGTCTGCCTACATCGAACACACGCGCTTGCCTGTTTTCACACCTAAAACAATTTCTGATCCTGACGCGCTTCGACATGAATTGGAGCTTACAAAAAGTCGGGGTTATGGCCTCGATAATGAAGAGCATGAACCTGGTACTTATTGTGTAGGCGCACCCATTTTCGACGCCAACATTAGCCTGGTGGGTGCATGCTCAATCTCTGGTGAGGACCCGCAAATTATCGGTGAACGTCTGCCTGAACTGAGCACATTAATTAGAAAAACCGCCCAGGAAATATCGCGCAGGATGGGGTTTGTACCTTCGGCTCCATCACAAGTATTTCCGTTATCCTGATTTCATTCGAGAGGAAGAAATAAACATGGCCAATATCCAACAATTTTCGGGACTCATTTGCCCAATCCTGACACCTTTTGACAATCGTGGTCAAATCGATATCCTGACCACCCGCCGCCTGGTTGATTTCCTGGTTGAGCGGGGCGTAAATTGTCTCCTGCCTGCCGGAACCACCGGTGAGGGCATGCTGTTAAGCCTGGAAGAAAGAAAACAGCTGGCCCAGGTTGTTGTCGAGCAAACAGCGGGGCGAATCAAGGTCATGGTCCACACCGGATCCATCAACACGGCTGACACCATTGAATTAAGCCTGCATGCCCGCTCGCTTGGCGCGGATGGTGTCTCAGTCATCACACCTTATTTTTACTCGTATGACGACGATGCGCTATTTGCACATTACTACGCAATTGCGCGAGCCGTCCCAGATTTATCGGTCGCGGTTTACAGCTTTCCGGGCAATGCCAAACAAGAAATATCCGCTGGCTTGCTGGGTAAACTGCGCAAAGCTGCGCCCAACATTAACGCCATTAAATTAAGTGATGTAAACCTGATCCGTTTTCAGGAATATGTTCAGGAAGGCGGCGAAGGATTCAGCGCCCTGTGCGGGGTGGATGCCCTGGCATTACCGGCGCTCAGCATTGGCGCAAAAGGGCAGGTCTCGGGCAATTCCAATGTTTTCCCCGAACCCTTCTGCAAACTCCGAGATGCATTTGCCCAGGGAGACCTGGAAGAAGCTGGCCGGCAACAGATCGTTATCAATAAAATCCGCGCAGTACTAAAAGATAACCCGGTGTATTTTAAAGCCGCCATGCGCCTGCGTGGCATTCCGATGGGTGGGCCGCGCTTACCCATGCGCGAATTAAATCCTCAAGAAATCGAAGCCATGGAAGCAGGCCTTCAAAATCTCGGCTTAATTATCCAGTGAAACCGATTTTATATTCAATAATAATAATTATCTCAGGAAGCTATTTATGACAATCCCAGACACTACATCCGAATTAATCAAGGGTTACTATGACCAGCTTGCGCCGGAAACCCAACAACTGCTTGATCTGGCAGTTAACCGGTTGGTGGAACAAAAATTAAAAGGCGGAAAAGTGATGGTGATCACGGGCAGCGGCCCCAACCTTCACGAAGGCGTCACAACACTGATTGCCGAACTGATGAAATTGGGAATCGTGGATGGTGTTTCCACCAGTTCTGCGGTCATAGCACATGAACTGGCTGGCACCCTGGATCGGGTCAAACGCATCGACGGCTCAAAACTTGGTCTTTCGCCTGAAAACTTACCGAAGGGTAACGTCTTCGAATTTACCGAAATGTCAGAAAGCTTACTTAACGAGATTCGCCAGGAAACCGCACTGGATGAAGATTTGTTGGCTGCTGGCAGCAAAATTGATGGCTCCGTGATCACCAAAGCCGCCGGCAATATGGCCTATCCGATGGGCTTACGCTCTGAACGGATCGCCAGGGAAATCCTGGGCATTGCAAAAGCTCACGGTCTGCCCTTTGAGGCAGTTGCCGGCTGGGGTGCCGATCCGCAAACCATGCTTGGCGCAGGTGCTGCGCACGGTCTGCCTGTCTTGGTCAGTGTGCCTCAATTAATCGGTGGCGGCGGGGTAGGTCTGGCAATTGGCGATAGTATTTCGATCAGTGAACGCTCAATGCGAATGGCTCAAATGATTGACTCATCCGCGGTGCTGATTGAATCCGCAATTGCCCTGACCCAGGAGATCCACGATGGCCCATTTGAGACCTATACCGGTCATGGGATCTGGGCCAACTGGGATGGCTATCCGACCACCCGCCTGGAGAATAAAACCCTGATACGCATTGATATGGACCCCAACCTGAAACGAGCCTGGGACATGCAGCGCTCCGATGACACAGTCCAGGCTGCAATTGATAAGGGTCTTCCAAAAACAAAATTAACCGGTATTCCTTTTCGAATGGAAATGTCAGGCTTTGCCCGCCTTGAAAACAGTCTGCCATTGGTGGGGGATATTGGGGTCATTTGGCCCATTATCGCATGGAAGGTCTCGCAAGCACTTGGGATTCAACTTGAATTTATCAGCCATCCTCAGCAAACTTCCGAAGGTCAGACGATGCGGGAATGGATTGTAAATTCTGTCCAACCCTTTAACCGGTCTGCTATGATTGAGTACAGCCGGACATTCAGGAGAAACCAATGAATATAATCGGAATCATCCCTGCTCGCTATGGATCAACCCGGCTTGAAGGCAAACCCCTCAAAGATATCTGTGGAAAGCCCATGATCCAGTACGTTTATGAAACCGTATTAAAATCGGAATTGCTGACACAGGTGATCGTTGCAACCGATGACCAACGCATCGTGGACGTGGTCGAAAAATTTGGCGGAAAAGCCCGTCTAACCTCCAAGCACCATACGACCGGCACCGATCGAATCGCAGAAGTCGCCAAGGATATTCCATCTGACATCGTCGTAAACATTCAGGGAGATGAGCCACTGCTGGATGTTCGCATGATTGACGAGGCCATTCGCCCGTTGATAACAGACTCTGATTTAAATGCCTGCACACTTTGCCGTCCAATCACGAAAGCCGAAGACCTGCAAAACCCGAACGTCGTAAAAACCGTCTTTGACAAAAATGGGAATGCACTGTATTTTTCCCGATCACTGATCCCCTTTCCGCGCAAAGTGACCGGTCTGCAGGCCTATGAACATATCGGTATCTATGTTTATCGCAAAAGCTTCCTGATGGAGTACATCAAGATGCCGCCCACCCCATTGGAGGTGACCGAATCCCTCGAACAGCTGCGTATCCTTGAAAACGGAATCCGTCTTAAAGTGGCGGTGACCGCTTTTGAATACAATGGATTAAGTGTCGACACTCAGGAAGATCTGGATAATGTGCGGCGGATTGTCGCACAGCAGCTGGGAAAATCGGATCAGCTTTGAAATTGAAGTTTATTTGATTGGATTTTATTAACCCAGTTGATCAGAAGTTGATCCCCAGGCTAATTCTGGCAAATTCCCGGCTTTTTTTTAACGGCAGGCACAGTGCACTATTAATTCGATGATCATCATGAAAACCTTTCAGGAAACCACAAAATGATTATTTCCAGTATAGAAAACGCGCTTGAACAAGTTTCAAAGAACCAAAGGCTGGAAAAAGCCTTAAAGTTTCTGCGAGACAGCAATTTAGAGAATCTACCGGAAGGTCGGTTTGAAATTGAAGGCGATAAACTTTTTGCAATTGTGCAAACCTACCAAACCAGGCCGGCTGGAACATTTCTGGAGTTGGAAGGGCACAAAAAATATATCGATATCCAATGTGTGGTGACTGGTCAGGAATTAATTGGTTGGATCCATGCCGGGAGTGTGCAGGCCAGCAGCCCATACGATGAGGCGAAAGACGCATGGCTCGGTAATCTAGCCGTTGAGAAGCTGACTATGCTTCGCCTTGCAGAAAAACAAGTCGCGATTTTTTTTCCGACAGATGCACATGCCCCCCAGGTAGCGGATGGAATTTCAACCCAGGTAAAAAAAATAGTGATAAAAATAGCCACAGAAATGGCTGAATAAAGAGCTTTAAAAACGGTGAGTAGCTTGAAAATGTCACATTTTCGCATAGTTGTAAAAAGTGATCGGAATGATTTTTTTCATAAATATTGCCCTCACCCCGGCCCTCTCCCGCCAAGAAATCTGCTAATTAGGTTCAAAAAAATGGCCTGGCGGGAAAGGGAGAAGTTATTAACCAGGGTGGAATGAGTGGCTGCCGCCCCCATTCCACCCTGGACCCCTCATATCCCTGTGGAAAGATGACGGTTTTGGGAAAAGGGCTCTAATTCATAGAACATATGTCCAATGTGGCATTGTCAAAGTAGATACAATATTTTTTGATTGAATGATATTGTTATTTAAAACAATTAAACGTTTTCTGAAAATATATTTTGGAAATGACACCGATGCAAGAAATCCTGGGAATATTTGGTGGTACTTTTGATCCGCCCCACCTTGGTCACTTAACTTTGGCCGCCAAAGCATTTGATGAATTAAAGCTGACTCGATTGCTCTGGGTACTGACCCCGCATGCCCCGCATAAACTAAACCGGCAAATTTCAGCGCCGCATCACCGCCTCGAAATGCTGACACGTGCAATTCAGGGTGTACCCGGCTTTGAAATTTCCACCGTCGAAATGGACCGACCGGGCCCACATTTTACGCTGGATACGATCAAACTGCTCCAAGCGCAATATCCAGACGCGCGTCTGGTCTTGCTAATGGGCAGCGATCTGCTGCCTGGTTTCCCTAAATGGAAAGGTTCGCGTGAATTAATCCGGGCCTTATACAGAATCGGGGTTATGCGCAGACCAGGCCATGAAATTGATTTATCAAGCCTGGCTCAAACCCATCCCAACCTGGCAGCAAGATTAGTTCTTTTCGATAATCCTGCCTTGGAAATCTCGTCATCGTCCATCCGACAACGGATCACATCTTCGGAAGATTACTGCTATCACTTGCCAACCAGCGTGTGTGATTATATCCAGCAGAACCAACCTTATTCCCGATATTAACCTCATAATCAGCCTGATTGCCAAACACCAATTTGCCTTCAACTCTAATTTATAAGGGGCTTGATCTATATTTTCCCATTTTCTTTTTCATCCCTTCATCAACCCACCACCAGCTGGGTCTTTTTCTCTGCCAGGCCAATCGAGGCGATCGCGCCGGCATTGAAGGCCAGAAAGTCGGCTTCGACCCCATCGCTGAAGATCACACCGCCATCCGGCATTTCAGATTCTAGCTGCAGCCTGGTCTGCGGCGAGATCTGCCCGCAGGCAATTTCCGCGCCGGAGGTCTTGCTGACAAACGGTTCGCGCACCACGAAGATCAACTGGTCGGCTTCCCAATCCAGCCGCAAGGCTGGCAAGGGTTGGCCTGTCTCAGAAAAACCTGCCAGCAGACCGTTGGCCATATTAAACAGGCTGCTCAGCCAGCCGGATGAGCCAACACCGGTCGAGACGATCACCCCGCTGGAGGACTGGTGCTCTTCGCGCTCTCCAGATCGGATCAGGTAGCGGGCCGAGGTGTGGCTGCGCACGCCGATAAACAGGTCATTGAAGGCCAACAGGGACTGGCCATCATTCAGGCGCGCCTCGGCCATGCTGATATGCCGGGCCTTGAAACGCTTTTTGAAAACCTGGCGGGCCATCTGCGGCGCCTGCTCAACCTGAAAAGGCAGCAGGATCCCGTCAATATGAGCCGGGTCAGGGTTGACGGCAATAATGGGCTGGCCATTCAGATACTTGGCTGTGTTA
>CAZLJB010000016.1:0-18354 GCA_964559195.1 uncultured Anaerolinea sp.
CTCCACGGCTCTGAACACTCTTTCCCTACACGACGCTCTTCCGATCTTGCGGTCACATATGACCTGGAGCCTTCAATCGGATGCAACACCGCCCCGTAGAATTCAATCTGCTGCCGCTTCGGACCACTGGCAGCAGCCGGAATATATATCCCGGCTTCAATACCCGCCTGCGCGGCGTATGCCGCAAAAGACGCGCCGGCATTTCCAGATGAATCTTCCACGGCCATTGTCACACCACGTGATTGCAGGAATGTCGTAATCAGCGCACTGCCTCGATCTTTAAACGACCCGGTTGGGTTGAGATACTCACACTTAAAGGCTACTTGCCGCCCCAAGATTTCCAGCCAAAGCAAGGGCGTTTGACCTTCCCCCAAGGAAACCGGTGGAAAATCAACCGGCACTCCAGTAAATGTATGCCGGTACCGCCACAGGCCCGTCATGGATCGATCCACCTGAGCGGGGTCATAATGGATGGTAGGAATGTCAAATATGCCACCGCATTTTGGGCACTTATACGGCACACCCTCCTCTGGGTAAGGACGCCCACAGTTCAGACATGTAATTTTCATCTTAACACCCACTCCCGCTGCAGCAGTGCATAGAGATATTCACTGCCCCAGGTTCCAGCCCGGTTTTGCCAGAAATTCTCAACATAATGAGCCTCACGCCGAAAACCCATTCGCTCCAACAATTTAATTGAAGCCAAATTATTGACATCACAATCCGCCACTACCCTGTGCAGATCGAGCACGCGAAACAAGTAGTCCAGCAATTTTTCAACGGCTTCGCTTGCATAGCCTTTGCCCCAGGCCCTATGGGCCAGGCTGTAACCAAGATAGGCCATGCGAGGAGTTGTTCTTGTAATATGGAAAGCGACATCACCGATCAGCCCGCGAGGCGCTTCACCGTTCAACTCCCGGCTTTCGATGGCCAGTTGAAACCATTCACCAGGCGTACCTGGCACACTCGTCTTCATTTTTTCGATAAATTCCCTGCCAGCCTCGTATAAATAGGGAGTATTCCAGCCCTGAAATTGAACCACTTGCGGATCATTGCGGTATGCCAGGAATAGATCGAGGTCCGCATCTTGAAATGGGCGAAGCAACAAACGGGGTGTTTCGAGAATAAGTGTCATGGGGTAACTGTTGAATTTATTATTGTCTAGACTAGTTATATTTAACAATATCTCAATCTTCCACCGGAAGCGGGATGTTTGGCTGCAATTTGCCGATCAGCAGAATGACAGCCACAACCACTAACGTCACAGACCCAAAGACCAGGCACAAACCCCGGGCTCCGATGCCATCCAACAAGGCCCCTCCAACAAATCCGCCCAGTGCAGTACCCACCCCAAAAACAGCCGCCCCAAAGACACCCTGGGCAGTCGCACTCATACCTGCTGGCGCGTGCTCATCCACAAAAGACACACCGGCCATCCACATGGCTGGAAAAGAAAGACCGTTGAGAAGTTGGAAGACCATGGCCTGATTGGGAGAACTGGCGATTGAAAATAATATCAAACGAACACCAGTAATGATCAACGCCAGGATAAAAAGCGGATAAGCCTTGAAAAATTTTAACAGGCGATTTCCAAAAAACATGACCGGAACTTCACATACTGTTCCAATCGTTAGCGCCAATCCCATGGTTGATTCCTTGGCACCCAATTCCTTCATATAAGAAAAAAAATAATTATTCGAAACTGCCATGGCAAAACCACCCACCAGAGCACCTGTTAGAAAGAGAAGCCAGCCCGGGCTTGCAACCATTAATCGTAATCCATTTAACAACGATGTTTTTTGCCGGGTGACGATTTTCCCGGAGTAATGCACAAATTTTAGACTGGTAAGAAATGCCAAAAAGTATAATATTGCACAGCCCCAAAATGCCATTTTCAGACCATAGCTTTGAACAAGCTGTCCTGCCACAGGCGCAGCGATGGCAAAACCAAGCGTACCACCCAACCGCAACCGCCCATACATATCTTTTTCATCTCCCAGCATCGACATGGTAGCGCTATCTGCCAGGGGCGAAACGGGTGCCAGGAAAAAACTGCTCAACAATACTATCAGTAAAACAGGTAAAAAAGCCGTCACCCAAGGGAAGGCAAAAACAACCAGCCCTCCTGCTAACAGGCTGATCCCCATTACCGTTCGATAACGCCTGCTTGCATCGGCAATACCGGTCCACAAGGGAGCGCCAAACAGGGTAATTAAAGGAGAAATTCCTGCCAGAAACCCAATCTGACCCCCATCAAAACCCAGGCCTTGATAAAAAAGAACCAGGAATGGCATCATAAATGCTACCCCTGCATATTGAAAAAAATAAAAAGCAAATGGCCAGATTTTCTTCAAGTAAACCTCGATACTTCCAGGATGGCAATAAACACTTGCTTTACAATTATAGTCCTACCCGACTGATTTCTTCACGGAAATGAACAATTAAATCTCCGTTTGTGGCTATGCGCAATACACTAATCCCCAATCGCGGGTCGAACAGCTGTTGACAACAGGTAGCCTTTATCTGTAAGCGTAGAAGTGGGTCTCTGGTTTGAGGGCCAGCTACCTGACCTTCAAACCAGACTCACCCCTAAATACCCGCAAGACAAACCATCAGACGTCCTCACCCCCCACCTATCCGTCAGTTAATTAACCGACTATACAAACCTGTGGAAACTCCTTACAATCAACATAGGCACAACACCAGGAGTAAAACCATGCCAGACCAGAACCCATCGTCCCTCGTCCTGCAGGCCCCGTCTCCCATCCTCAACCCGACCACCAAAAATAATATTTAAAACTGTGACTGAAAGTTACCCAAAGTTACCCAAAGTGACTGAGAATCACTTTCTCCCGCCAGGACATCATTTTTATCCACTTTTTTCGAGAAATTCCAAAACTGCCCTTCCCTGCCAGGCAAGAGCCGGAGCAAGAAAATGAATTCAAGTCCAACCCCCGATCGTCGTATCACTCGTACAAAACTCGCAATTCGCGAAGCGCTGGTCTCCCTGATAACCGAAAAGGGATTTGGTTCACTTTCTGTCAGCGACATCACAACCCGCGCCAACATCAACCGCGCCACCTTTTACCTGCACTACCGTGACAAATATGACTTGCTCGTCCAAACCGAAGAAGACATCATTCAGTATATTGAAAATATTATTTTACAAGCTAAATCACTCAACCTGGCCGATTTTAACAGTACCGACAAACCCTTACCAATTGTTGTGACCATGTTTGAGTACCTGAGAGACAATGCCCCAATGATGCATGCCATCCTGGGTATTGAAGGCGATTTTGCCTTCATAACTCGCCTCAGGCATACAGTCGAAAAAAACCTAAAACTTGGTTTTCTGGCTGGCATTAAGGCAAGTAATTTTCTGGTTCCATCCGATTATTTGATATCTTATGCGGTTTCAGCCCATTTTGGTGTCATCCAAACCTGGCTGGAAAAGGGTTGCACCGAATCTCCCAAAGAAATGGCCATCATACTTTCCAAATTATCTTGGGATGGCCCAATTCGAACAACTGGATATGTATTAAATGGGAGTGAGTAAAATAAACAACAATTTAATACTAAGTGTTGTTTATTCATCAAATTAGTTTACTTTGTCCGTTGACGGACAAAGTAAATCCAAATATACTAAATAATAATCAACATAGTGTTGATAAGTTTGGGCGACCCTTTTTCGTATCCTGAGAAAGTTTTTCTCTCCAGGTGACTATCCCAACATTACCACCCCAGGCCTGATTTTTGCACACCCTTTTTATTCCTTTCAAAATCAGATCCTTTTACAGCATATCATGACCTGTAAATCTACCAACACGATCGAAATATCTCGAGAATTATCCCACTGCCAAACCGGGGATTAATATTTTTGGAGCAATTATGAGCGCACCATCCTATCGATTGGGAATTGATATCGGTTCAACAACTGCCAAAGCTGTCATGTTGGATTCCCAGGGGCAAACAGTTTTTTCGGCCTATCGCCGCCATAATGCAGAAACCCAGGCCACCCTGCAATCGATTCTTTTGGATGCCCGCCAGGAGCTGGGAAATGCCAGCTTGGATTTCCTGGTGACCGGATCCGCCGGGCTGGGTATCACTGAAAAGTACAACCTGCCCTTTATTCAGGAGGTTGTCGCCTCAGCTGAGGTGATCCGCCAATGCTATCCTCAGGTCCAGACACTCATCGACATCGGTGGCGAAGATGCGAAGATCATTTTCTTCGATGAGCAATCCCGTCCGGATATCCGCATGAATGGTTCTTGCGCCGGGGGCACAGGCGCCTTTATCGATGAAATGGCTACCCTGTTGAATGTGCCGGTCTCGTCCTTGGATGGTCTCGTCAAATTACACACCACCATTTACCCAATGGCTTCGCGCTGCGGGGTTTTTGCAAAAACCGATCTGCAGAACCTGCTCAGCCGTCAAATACCTAAACAGGATATCGCCGCCTCAGTATTTCATGCAGTCGTTTTACAAACCCTGGCGACCCTGTCACGCGGTCGCGATGTGCGTCCTGCGCTGCTGTTCAGTGGTGGTCCATTTACATTTTTACCTTCGCTTAAAGATGCATTTCTAAAAGTCCTGAATCTGACATCCGACGATGTGATCTCCGCCAGCTCTCCAGAATTACTGCCAGCCCTGGGAGCAGCGCTTGCAACCAATGCGGAGCGCAGGAGTTGCTCAATTCAAGAATTAATTGACATTCTCTCAGAGGAAAAGTCTCACTCCCAATCCGGCGAGAACCGTCAGGAAGTCCTATTTGAATCAAACAGCCACTATCTAGATTGGGTTGAAAATCACAAAAATCAGCGCATTGATCGAATCAAATTGGAAGATTGTCTTGATGAAAATTACTTCCTTGGAATCGATTCTGGCTCAACAACCACAAAAATTGTATTGATCGATCAGCAAGGTCGCGTCGCATTCAGTCACTATGCAAACAACGGCGGAAATTCTATTGATTCAGTCCAAAAGGGCTTGATCGCAATCCGTGAGTCATTCTCCAATCAAGGATTCTTCCCGCACGTTGCACGCAGCATGGTGACAGGCTATGGCGAGGATTTGATCCTGGCTGCTTTTGGGATGGACGCTGGCATGGTTGAGACGATGGCTCATTTCCGCGCCGCAAAATCGTTCGATCCGGATGTTTCGTTTATCCTTGACATTGGCGGTCAAGATATGAAAGCCATTTTCATCCAGGATGGGCAAATCCAGAATATCGAAATCAACGAGGCTTGCTCATCGGGCTGCGGTTCGTTTATTGAATCTTTTGCGCGCAACATGGGATACGGCGTGGCGGAGTTTGCGACCCTGGCTTGCTCTGCCGAATCCCCTTACAATCTCGGAACTCGCTGCACCGTCTTTATGAATTCAAGGGTCAAACAGGCCTTGCGCGAAGGCGCAAAAATCAATGATATTTCAGCCGGGCTGGCCTATTCTGTCATAAAAAACGCGCTTCACAAGGTATTAAAAATCACCAACATCGATATTCTGGGGGAACACATCGTGGTGCAGGGTGGTACTTTCCGCAACCCTGCAGTTCAAAAAGCGCTTGAACAGCTGATCGGTAAACCCGTGGTCTGTCCGGATATGGCCGAATTGATGGGCGCTTACGGCGCAGCCCTGACCGCTCGTGACAATTATCTGGAATATGGAAACGTGCCAAGTTCATTTATCGGCTTTCAAAATGTCGAGGCCCTGGGCGATTACACGCGCCGCGATATTCGCTGCAAAGGTTGTGAAAATAAATGCACAATCACAAAATTAGGCTTTCCAAACGGGAATAACTTCTTTTCAGGCAACCGCTGCGAAAAAATCTATTCGAATAGCGGTAAAACTGAAAGAAAAGGCACCAGCATCCCGGCGCTTAAATATCACCTGCTGTTTGATCGCGAGAGCACGCCAGAATCAACACCGATCCTGAAGATTGGCATCCCGCGCGTGCTGAACATGTTCGAAAACTACCCATTTTGGAATAAATTATTTCTGGAGTGCGGCATCCAGGTCATCCTTTCGGCCCCCTCGAGCAACGCACTCTACCAGGATGGGGCTGCGCATATCATGTCAGAAAACTTATGCTTCCCCGGCAAGCTGGTCAGCGGGCACATCATGAATTTAATCAAAAGCGGGGTCGACCGGATTTTTTACCCAATGGTCTTTTATGAAAAAACCGAATTTACTGACGCCCAGAATACTTACAATTGCCCGGTCGTTTCAGGCTATCCGGATGTCATACGCAGCGCGATTGACCCCCAACGCAAGTACGGCATCCCCTTGGACATGCCCGCTATATCCTTCAAGGATGATACCCTTCTGGAGAAAGCATGTCAGACTTATTTAAGCGGATTGGGTCTGTCAAATTCAATTATTAAGAAAGCCTTCAAAAAAGCGTTAAAAGAACAGGCTGATTTTAAAGCCCAGGTCATTGAAATGGGTGCCGAATTGATCCGTGACTCTGAATTCAGTGAGCGTCCACTGATTCTTTTAATGGGCAGACCCTATCACATTGATCCACTCATTAATCATAATGTCGCCGAAATGCTGACCGATTTTGGTGTGGATGTGATCACCGAGGATTGCATTCCCATGAACGGTGAGGTTCTAAACAACCGGCACGTCATGACTCAATGGGAATATCTCAATCGCTATTTTCATGCCGCAGACTGGGTGGGAACCCATAAAAACGTGGAACTTGTCCAACTCAACTCATTTGGCTGCGGACCAGATCCTTTCATCCTCGATGAAGTTCGCTCGATCCTGATGGAGCATGGCAAGCGCCCCACGGTCATCCGAATCGATGAAATCGAGAGCGCCGGCTCTACAAAGCTGCGCCTGCGTTCGATGATGGAAGCGCTGCAAATGACCAAACGCCCCGCTGAAAAGGTTCGAAACCGGCGCAAAACAAACCGGCCTTACGGTGTCCAGGACCGTATTCGGACATTGATCGTCCCTGATTTTTCACCCTTCTGCTCGCCGCCAATCGTGCGGCCATTTATTGACCTTGGATATGAAATTGTCCAGCTTCCTTCGCCCAACCACGAGACCGTTGACGTCGGGTTAAAATATACAAATAATGAAATCTGCTATCCGGGCATCATCACCCTCGGCGATCTGGTAAAAGCGCTCCAATCTGGAAACTACGATTTATCCCGAACTGCTATTGGATTCTCGCAAACCGGTGGGCAATGCCGCGCTACCAGTTATCCATCCATGATCAAGAAAGCCCTGATGGCAGCCGGATTTGAAGATGTACCGGTCGTGACTCTTTCGACAAGTCTGAACGTTTTTAACGACCAACCAGGTTTTAAATTCAATACCAGGGACTACACCTACAAGGCAGCCATCGGGATGATGTTTAACGATGCGCTTTCAGACATGTATCACACCACCATTATTCGTGAAATCAATAAAGGTCAGACCCAAACCGTAGTAAATAAATATCTAAATTGGTTTATGGACGGCACAATTAAACTCACGAAAAGCGGTTTGCTTGAAGCCCTCGAGCAAGCTGTTCATGAATTTAACGACATCCCGGTGGCAGCTGGAGAGTATCCACGCGTTGGAATTGTCGGTGAGATTTATGTAAAATACAATGCCTTTTCAAATAACCATGTCGCGGAATGGTTGATGTCGCAAGGCATCGAAGTGGTTATGCCCAGTTTCTTCGAGTTTTTTGACGGAGGTTTAATCAGCACCGATAACAGTGTGAAAACCCACGTAAAAAAACGTGACACCTTCTGGTTGTTATCAATTCTTGGACAAAAACTGGTCACCCACTTCCTTCACCAATTTGACTCCGTCATGCAGGGTTTTCGAAGCTACCGGCCGCATCACCCTATCCGTGATGTCGCCAGGCATGCTCAGGAGATACTCAGCCTCAACCACCAGTATGGCGAGGGCTGGCTGATTGCTGGCGAGGTGGCATCTCTGGCAGGGGACGGCGTCAATAATGTGCTTTGCCTTCAGCCTTTTGGTTGCATAGCCAATCATGTCATTGCCAAGGGCATTCAAAAACGTTTGCAAGAAAAACATCCTGAACTCAATCTGCTTTTCCTGGATGCGGATGCCGGTGTTAGTGAAGTTAATTTTTTCAACCGGCTGCATTTTTTCGTTGACCGTGCCAAAAGTGTCCACCAGGATTTGGAAACCCAAACTCCAGCCTTCATCACATCCTGATACAATGATTCACCCTTAGGAATGTTTGGAGTAAATATGGACCAAATTCTAACGCTGCCATTTCGGCTTGAAATCCTGGCACTGACCTTGCTGGGCTGGTTGGTGATTTACTTCTTTGTCAACCGGCTCAAAGTTGATCCATTAAACCGATTGGATTTAGGAACCAAACTCGATCGAAAAATTCCCTTCTTGCCACAATTCGCACCGGTATATTTCTCCACCTATTTTTTTGTTGTCCAACCCTTTTTTATTTTATCGAAAGCCCCACAATTTTATTGGATGCTGATCAGTTTTGCATCCATTTCGGTGATTGCCAGCCTGTTCCACGCAGCAGTCCCCAGCAAGATCGAGCGAAAAGAAAACCTGGCGGTGGATAATCTTTCAGGCTGGATGCTTGACCGGTTTCAAAAAACCTGCAAGCCTTATGGTAATTTTCCCAGCATGCATGTTGGTCTGTCGGTCCCGGTCGTTGCTGCAAATTACATGGTGGGTGGCGTTGTGGTGGGCAGTATCAGCCTGGTCTGGGCCATCCTGATTGCTTTATCCACGCTTTTTACAAAACAACATTATATTTGGGATGTTTTGGCGGGCGTAATGAGCGGGTTGTTAATTTTTTCGGTGACATATTGGTTTGTCCTAAGATGAACAAGCGGTAAAGTCCGTTATATTAACACTGTCAGTGGTTAGACTGGACCAACAAATCAATAATATGGTACGAAATTCCAAAAAATGCAACTTTTTTGGATGAAACACATCAAATCATCAAGGCAAATGAGCTTGCACCAACCACAATCATCGTCACCATGCCAAAGAAATTATTGAATATAACAGGAGTTTCATGGGAACTGCAACCATAAAATGGATTGAAGGAAAGCAATTTATTGGGATCGACTCCACCAATCACTCGGTAGTTCTCTCCACGCCAGACGAGGGCATTGGCATAAAACCATCTGACTTACTCCTGATCGCAGTCGCCTCCTGCACAGCAGTCGATGTTGTCGAAATTCTAGCAAAAAAACGATTGCTCCTCACACACCTGGAAATCAGTTCAACCGGCGAACAGGACCAGGATCCACCCTGGACCTTTAGAAAGATTCACTTGAAATTCAAAATCGGGGGGAAAGGTTTAACTGAAAAAGCCGTCACACAGGCCATCCAACTCTCAGAAGAAAAGTATTGTTCGGTTGCCGCTACGATCCGGTCGACCGCAGAAATTACGACGGAATTCGAATTACTTCCCGAATAACAATTTCAGGCTTACCGGTTTTCCCGTCGCATTGACCAGAAAAGCAACCCACCTGAACTGACTGAATGCTCCGCTGCTACTGCAAAACCATATTTTTTGTAAAAACGCACAGCCAGCGGGTTGTTTGTCTCAAGATAACAGGGTGTTTGAGCAGAATCTGCCCAATCAAGAATGGGTTTTATTAGTTGACCTCCCAAACCTTGCCCTTGAAAAGCCGGATCGACTCCCAGCAAGAAAAGATACCAGTGCGGATCTGGCGCAACTTGGTCGTGGTATTTTTCTGAGATTGTGTTCAAACTAGCCAGGCGTATAACAGCTTTTAGCCCAATTTTGACGGGCGTCAGCCACATCCCCGCTTGCAAAGCCCGGTAAATCGTAATCCTGGTTTTACCAGGTGGCAACCAGATCGCAAGACCTTGCTCCGGCAGGCAGAAGGTTTCGCCAAACAACATACCATACTCTAAATTGAGCCTGAAAAGTCCGGGCAACCTGTTTTTGCGGGATTGCGGTTCAGGTATAGCATGCCGGAAGAGTGGATCATCATAAAATGCCCGGGCCATGATCCCGGCAGAAACATTCAGACTATGCTCTGACATATCCTTGATTTTTTCGAGCATGATTGCAAACCTCCGGGGGTCGACGGTTTTCTCACTTACAGTACTGATCAATCAAATCCAACAACCTGTTCGGGTTATTAATAATGATACAACTATCCTTAATTATTGAAGTATCAACTTGAATAATCGTTATTAGTCCATCGGGTTGGATTTCGCGTGAATAATTAAGGAGTCATCCAATTCAATTTTCCCAACAATAGCAATCGCGAATCGATGCTTCCATTAATGGAAGACAAGGGGGTAAGATCTCTATTGCAGAAATAATCATCCCAATCACTTTTGATAACTATGCGAAAATGAGGCTCTGTCAAAGAGTTAGAGCTCCTGATAGAGACAGTAGCAGATAATTGAATAATAGGGTAAGCTTATAGATATATTTTACTGACGAGAGGATCGAAATTCCATGGCTGAACCGGTTGAACTTGATGGGAATTTATTGACGATTGAGCAGGTATACAATATCGCCACCACACAAACTCGGGTTGAACTTACATCAATGGCCCTTGAAAAAGTCGAGCGCGCCGCCAGGGCTGTCCAGGATCTACTGACGCGTGGGGAAATTGTTTATGGCGTCACCACCGGATTTGGCGCTTTTAAAGATCGCATCATCTCCCCAGACCAGGTCGAAACCCTGCAGCGCAATATCATTATCAGTCATGCTGTCGGAACTGGCAACCTTTTCGACATCCCCACCACCCGCGCCATCATGCTGATCCGAGCCAATACGCTTGCACACGGACATTCCGGAATTCGTCCGGCCACCCTGCTGTTCCTTTTGGAGATGCTCAATCGCGGCGTCCATCCCTGTATACCAGAAAAAGGTTCGCTGGGCGCAAGCGGCGACCTTGCACCTCTGGCTCATATGGCCCTGGTCATGATTGGCGAAGGCGAAGCCAGATTAGGCAACCAGAGCGAAATTTACCCTGCGCTCGAAGCCTTACGAATGGTTGACTTGGAACCCATCAGCCTGGCTGCCAAGGAAGGCCTGGCACTCACAAACGGAACATCTGTCATGTGCGCGGTGGGAGCCTTGTCTGTCTTTCATGCCGAACGTCTAAGCCGCACGGCAGACGCGGCTGGCTGCCTTAGCCTGGAAGCCCTACATGGCACTACCCTGGCTTTTGATGAACGCATCCACGCTGTTCGCCCGCACCCACGCCAGGTGGAATGTGCTACCCATTTACGAGCATTACTTTCGGGCAGCCAATTCACCCGACAACACGATCCCACCAATGTCCAGGACGCTTATACCCTGCGCTGCATGCCTCAGGTACATGGCGCAATTCGAGATGCAATTGCTTACGCGCGATGGGTCATTGAAATCGAGTTGAACGCAGTCACGGACAACCCACTGATCTTCTTTGATGAAAACTCGGGAGATGTCAGCATCATCTCAGGCGGAAACTTCCATGGCGAACCCATTGCGCTCGCGATGGATTATCTGGCAATTGCGCTCACCGAGTTGGGGAACATTTCAGAGCGTCGAATTATGCGACTGACAGACGGCGCCAGCAATGCCCATGTTTTGCCGCCATTCCTGACCATTGACGGCGGGCTGAATTCCGGGTTTATGATTACCCAATACACCGCCGCAGCCCTGGCTACCGAAAACAAGATTCTGGCACACCCCGCCAGCGTGGACAACATCCCGACATCCGCCAATGTGGAAGACCACGTCAGCATGGGAAATACGGCCTGCCTGAAAGCCCGACAGATCCTTGCAAACATTGAACACATCCTTGCAATAGAACTGATGGCTGCCGCCCAGGGCATCGATTTCCGACGTGGGATTATGGGACAAAATACGCAACTGGGCTCAGGCACAGCCCCGGTTTACGCCTTGATTCGTACCATCGCTCCTTTCATTACGCATGACATTGTCATGTACCCATTTATCAATGCGGTAAAAGCGTTGATCCAGACCGGACAGATAGACACAGCAGTAGAGGCGGGCTTGCGATGAAAAAAATAGACCTTCTGATCCACCATGCGCGCCAACTCGTCACCTGCGCCAGCCCCAACAGCCCCAAGCGTGGCGTCGATATGCAAAACGTCGGGATCCTTGAAGATGGCGCAATTGCCATTCACGGTCAAACAATCGTAGCCGTTGGTCCCAGCGCAGAATTATTGGAACGCTTCACACCTGAAATTAGTCTGGATGCCAGCGGAAAAGCGGTTTGCCCGGGATTTGTTGACCCGCATACCCATGTAGTCTATGCTGGTGACCGGGTCAATGAATTTGAAATGAGAATCAAAGGCGCTTCCTACATGGAAATCATGGAGGCTGGCGGCGGAATTATCAGCAGTGCCCGAGCTGTGCGCGCAGCGAGTGTGGAGCAGTTGGTAGCCGAAACCCGTCCCCGGCTGGATGCCATGCTCAGGTTGGGCACAACCACCCTGGAAGTAAAAACCGGTTATGGGCTGGACGAAAACAGCGAAATGAAACTACTCACCGCGATCGAAGCCCTCGCTAAGAGCCATCCCTGCACTTTGGTGCCAACTTTTTTGGGCGCGCACGCCATCCCGGCTGAATACCAAACCAACCCCGAACAATATGTAACACTCGTAATCGAAAAAATGCTGCCCCACGCAGCCGCCTGGTACGCCAACTCGCTTTTTAAAACGCTTGGAATTCCTTTTTTTTGTGATGTCTTCTGCGAAAAAAATGCCTTCAGTCTGAACCAATCCCGCCGAATATTGGAGGCCGGGATCGCGTTGGGTTTTGGGGCAAAAATCCATGCCGACGAATTCACTTCCCTGGGCGGCGTCAAGTTGGCGGTGGAACTAAATGCCACATCCGTCGACCACCTTGATGAGACCACCGCTGAAGAACGTACCCGCCTGGCCAATTCCAATACAATTGGTGTGGTGCTGCCGGCTGTCAATTTTAATTTTGGCAGCGCTCATTTTGCGGATGCTCGTTCCCTGCTGGATTCAGGCTGTGCACTCGCCCTCTCGACCGATATCAACCCTGGATCAGCTCCCTGCCCTTCCATGCCACTGGTGATGGCTATTGCCGCCCGTTACCAGCATTTACTGCCATCCGAAGTACTGAATGCCAGCACAATCAATGCCGCGCACGCCATCGGAATGGGAACTCGGGTTGGTTCACTCGAGCCTGGCAAACAGGCGGATGTCCTGATTCTGAAAACAGGTGATTATCGCCACCTATGCTATCAGTTTGCAGACAACCTGGTTGAAACAGTCATCAAAAATGGGAAAATAATTACAGATTAATCCTGAAATTTTTTTAGTCGCAATCTGGCAATTGCGCCACCCTTCGATTGATTCTGCGTGGAAAAATGATCATTAAATAAATACCCAAAAATTCTCCCGAACACAAAAACATAATATAATTTAGTTGTTCCTGAATTCAAAAGGGCAAATATAATTAAAGGACGGGTATTCTCATGGGTTATGGAAGTACAGGCAAAATTCTGCATGTCAATTTGACAGATGGGCAGATCCATTCAGAAATAATTCTAGAAGAAATTTATCGTCTTTACCCAGGGGGAAAAGCGCTGGCAGCCTATCTATTACTTAAATACGGCGTTCCGGGCGCACAGCCGCTTGGGCCAGAAAACATCCTGGTGCTGGCCAATGGGCTAATGACCGGAGCTCCACTTTCAACAGCCACTCGCTTTACGGCAGCCGCGCGTTCGCCTCTGACAGGCGCGTACGGAGAATCTGAGGCAGGTGGTTTTTGGGGCCCGGAATTAAAAATGGCGGGGTTTGAGGCGATTGTGGTTTATGGGCAATCCAAATCGCCTGTTTTCATTAATATTCACGAAGATCAGGTTGAAATTCGCGATGCTGGCCACCTGTGGGGACATGATCCTGATTTCGTCCAAGACTCGATTCGCGAAGAAATGGGCGATTCGCACATCCGAGTGCTGCAAATTGGCCTGGCTGGAGAAAATCTGGTGCGGTACGCAGCCATCTCCCATGAAATGCGTCACTTTAACGGAAGAACAGGCATGGGCGCCGTGATGGGCTCTAAAAAACTAAAAGCAATTGCAGTGCGGGGCAGCGAACGCTATAACAACCGAGCTTTTGATCCAACAACCATCTCCGAATTGGGAAAAACCCTGGCCGGCCAGGTAAAGAATCATCCCCAGAGTTGGGATATGCAAGTAAAAGGCACACCTGGGCTGACGGTTGGCTTAAATGCCGCTGGAATTTTACCAACCAGAAATTTTAGGCAGGGATCATTTGAAGGGGTTGCGAATTTGGTCTGGGACACTTATGAAAAAGAATTGCTCACCGGTAGAAGCAGCTGCCATGCCTGCGCAATACGCTGCAAGCGCGTGGTCTCAATCAGTGCCCGCTACACAGTTACCGATACCTACGGCGGTCCGGAGTACGAAGCCATCGCTGGTTTCAGTTCGGATTGCGGAATTGATGATCTCTCCGCCATGGCTAAAGCCAACGAGTTATGCAATCGGTACGGTCTGGATACCATTTCTACATCCTCTACGATTGCGTTTGCCATGGAATGCTTTGAAAAAGGACTGATCGGTCTCAAGGAAACCGGTGGAGTCGAACTGCGCTTTGGTAACCCGGATGCCATGCTGGGCATGATCGACCTGATTGCCCACCGAACCGGGTTTGGCAACCTGCTGGCTGAGGGTACTCGCAATTTAAGCCGGGTAATTGGCCAGGGCTCAGAAAAGTTTGCCATGCAGGTCAAAGGTGAAGAACTGGCGATGCATGATCCCCGTGGCAAAGTTGCCGTGGCATTGGGGTATGCAATTTCTGACACAGGCGCAGATCACCTGGTGAGTTATCACGACACCATGATCGCCAACCCGGAATCAATTTCCTTTAAAGGAGCATTACCACTAGGAATTACAGAAGCCATGCCCGCGCGCGAAATGAGCAACAAAAAAGCTGCAGCCTACGCGATTTTGGAAAATTGGAGCAGCCTTGGCAAGGTCATCGGCTTTTGTTATTTTGGACCCGCTCCACGCTCTATGATTCAAGCCGAGCAAGTACTTTCAGCTGTGCGTGCTGCCACAGGTTGGGACGTAAGCATTCCCGATTTGCTGGAAATTGGCGAAAGAGCGACCAATCTTGCGCGTGTATTTAACGTCCGCGAAGGTTTCACACGCAAAGACGATACATTGCCAGAAAGATTATTCATGCCGCTCGAAAATGGCCCGCTGAACGGTCTTTGCATATCGAAGGACGAATTTACAGAAGCAATGACAAGCCTTTATCTTATAAAAGGTTGGGATCCTGAAACTGCATCGCCAACCCGGGAACGTTTGAAGAAATTGAATATTGAATGGGCTGCCGATCTACTACCCGGAATAAAATGAGAGAGCAATGAAGTTGCAACTTGGCGGCAGTCTGGCCTGGTACGATCCACAGAAACGCAGCAAGCTCGAAATCACTCTCCGGGAGCCCGTTTGGCTGATTTCGTTACTGATAGAGCTATCGATCCCGCTGGGGGAAGTGGCGATCATTTCCATCAATGGCGAAATGATCAACGGTAATGATATCCTGATCAAAGATACAGACAATGTCCTGTTATTTCCGCCCATCGGTGGCGGGTGGAAGTAGAAATTAGCCGGATCATTGATCAGGCTGGCGATTAGAACCAACCTGATCCCAGGCCTGGAGACAATAAATGACCACGTTTTTTAATTTTGACGAACTAACCTGGCCCGAAGTGGCCGCCCTGCCGCGCAATCTTCCCCTGGTTCTTCCGCTCGGATTTGGGTACTCACTCTCCAGACTTGCCGATGGGCTGGGCCAACCAGACCGAATCGGCTTATTGCCCGCCTTCCCCTTCGGTTGGAGAGGATCTGGCCTGGAAATATCGGAACCTGCCCTGGCAGCTTACCTCAATAACCTGTTGGATTCAGTGCGGGATGATGGATTCACCCAGGTCAGATGCCTGGCGCCCCAGGGAATTGTCCTGGGCGCTGTCGCCTGCGCCATCCACCTGCCTTCACATCAGCCAGACACTGTGACAGCCTTCCCGCCAGACGAAGCCCGGGAAAAAGTTATTTTGATGCCAATCGGACATACCGAACAACACGCCCTGCACCTACCGCTGTGTGTAGATACCGTCAGTATTGAAGCAGTCGCGCTTGGGACGGCCAACGCCGCGCCCGACCAGGCTTTCAGCTTGCCAGTCATGCCTTACGGAGTCAGCACCCACCGCGCCTCTTTTGCCGCAACGATGAATGCCGGGGGAAGAGCCTTTGAGGATTTTTGGGGTGAGGTGGTGCATGTGCTGGTCATGCGCGGTTTCAACCGGTTTTACCTGATGAGCGGTCATGGCGGAAACAGCTCATTTTTGGTGAATGTGATCAAATACGCTGGCGAACGTCACCGGCGCATTTTTTGCGCGACAGCTTTTTTGTACCTTTCCGGCCCCAGTGGCGTGGCGGCACTTGAAAAATATCGTACATCCAGGTTGGGCGGAATGGGTCATGCCTGCGAATTGGAAACTTCCTTTATGCTGCATCTACGCCCCGAGCTTGTGCATATGGAAAGAGTCATGGATGATATTGATTTTGTCACCACCCCATCTTATTATATGGATTGGGTGGAAGGTGGCGCACTGATGGCGAATCCACCCTGGGACGACGATTCGGTGCATGGCGCCTACGGAGCCGGGAGCCATGCCACTGCCGAAAAAGGCCAACTCTGGCTCAAAGCGGCCATTGATGAAAAAGTTGAGCATGTCCTCGAAATTCACGAACAACACACCCGCCGTGAAGAGCGCCGCCGGAATGGCTTCGGTTTGTGGGGAAAACAACCTGTGGAAAATCAATCAAAGCCGCCGATCAAGTGAGCGGGACAGGATCGAATTCTGGGGTACGCGCACTGACAATTGCCCGAAAAATGACTGCTCCAATCACCAATGCCGAACCAAAAAGCGCCAGCGTACCAGGCTTTTCACCAAGCACCAGAAAAACCCAGATGGGGTTCAAGATGGGTTCAAGGGTCAGGATCAGGTTCGATTCCAGTGCGCGGACATGCTGGATGGAAATTGAATACAAAACGAATGATAACCCGATTTGAAACAGACCAAGATACAAAAGAATACCGATATTTGGAAGATTGATGGTTTCTTTGAAAACGAATGGCAGTCCGACAAAAAATCCGATGATATTCCCGATGAAAATAATATTCGCGGGGTTGTTATTTCGCTCACTGCGCATGACCAGCATCACCACAGAGAAAGTCATACCACTCACAATTGCCAGAATATTCCCGAAAACACCATCAAAAGTTAATTTATCACCAAAAAACAGGAATAAACCTGAAAATATCAAACCCATCGAAACCCAATCCGCTTTATGAGGTCTTTCTTTCAGGAATATATATCCAAGAATAACCACATAAATCGGTGAAGCATATTGCAAGAAAATGGCATTTGCAGCAGTAGTCAACTTGGTTGCCCACACAAATGTCAGCTGTGTCAAGACATAGCAAACCGAGCCAAGTAATTGAATCCAGGTAACGCGAAAAGTTGGTTTGCGAAGATATGCCCACAAAACAAGAATAGCGACCAGGCTGCGCCCGCCCAAAATTGCCAACGGGGACCAGCTGATTACTTTAATCCACAAGCCGCTGGTGCTCCACAAGGTGGCAGTCAATACTAACATCAGGACTGCCTGGCTGCGTTTACTTATTGAATTCATTTTTCAGTGTTCCACTTTCCATAGAAGATGATTAATGGGTGTTTACGAAGAATTGGTCAGATGATTAGTTTTTTTCACAGCAATGGTGTAATCATGTAACATCAATAACGGTTAGACGATTATTTTACAGGCAAGCCAATAATTTTCACCTGTCTGTGCGACAAGACAGGGATGGCAGTTTATCTGGAAGCAGATACTTGAATTTTAGCTGGAAAACATGCTCGAGACTAGAGCAGGTGACCGATAATCCATTAGCAAATTCATTCCTGTGAATCCCGGAAACCTATTCTATACAAATCAAAATAATACCCACGCTTATCCAACAATTCCTGGTGGCTGCCCTGCTCAATGATCCGGCCATCATGTACAACTACAATCATGTTGGCACTGGTAATGGTGGACAAACGGTGTGCAATAACAAAAGAGGTTCGTCCGTTCAGCAAGTGAGCCAGGGCTTTTTGGATGACCTGCTCGGTTTGAGTGTCTACCGACGAAGTTGCCTCATCCAGGATCAGAATTCGCGGGTTCGCCAACAAAGCACGCGCAAATGATATTAATTGGCGCTGACCAACGCTTAACAGCACTCCACCTTCCTGAACAACAGTCTGATAACCATCCTTCAGGTTCAGGATAAAACCATGTGCGC
>CAZLJB010000017.1:0-18078 GCA_964559195.1 uncultured Anaerolinea sp.
GATAGCTTCAGGTGACTGGAGTTCAGACGTGTGCTCTTCCGATCTCCCCAATTGACGGAACCATCCTGACCTTTAACCCAAAGGCGGGTGAGTTTGCCACACCTGGTGTGCCGGTTGCCTTCCTGGCAGACACCACCCATTGGACGGTCGAAACCAAGAACCTGGCGGAAATCGACATCGCCCGCGTGGCAATCGGACAGACTGTCAACGTCAAACTGGATGCGCTGCCCGGCCAGGAGTTCCCCGGCACCGTGACCGCCATCGACCCGGTTGGTACTGAATACCTGGGCGACATGACCTACAAGGTCACGGTCACTCTCAACCAGGCTGATCCGCATTTCCTGTGGAATATGACCGCCAACGTGGATATTCAATCAAAGTAAGTGTTAAAAAACAAGTATTTAGCATGGGGCTATCTGATCATCAGATTGCCCCATGCTTTATTTCGACAGCCAAACAGCCCGCCAACCGGTGGTTTGCCCCGCAAACAAGCGCGCCAACCGCTGGCCTACCCCCGCAAACGAGCCTGCCAACCGCCGGCTTACCCCCGCAAACAAGCGCGCCAACCGCTGGTCTACCCCCGCAAGTGGAGTTTTGCGCCAGGAACTGGCGCAAAACTCCACATAAAAACCCCTTCTCACCATTTTGGCTTGCGATATCACCCGCTAAAATGGCGAAATTTCGCAAGACACCGTTATAATAGCGGCTGGCGGTTTGATTTTTATACAACCGGCCCAGGCGGGGTGAAAACCCCCTTTTTATTCTACGTTTCAAGGAGATTTAACATGGCATTCAGCTACAAAAACGCAAAGGGTATTACATATATCCTGCACTCGACCAATACCGTTACCAAGACTGGTAAAACCCAAACCCTGTATTTCTTTTCCAAAGAACAGAAAGCTGGCGCCCTGGACGCCGTCCCGGCCGGCTATCAAGTCGCCGAGACCGCCAACGGTCTCCCGGTTTTGAAGAAGGCCTGATCCATAGGTAATGACAGGGCTGGCTCCATTCTTTCGGAGCCAGCCCTGTTTATTTTATTATGAAATTAGCACGTTGCCGCATCGCGGGGAGCACGCTCCTTGCAAATCGTCCTGTATCTTATAAAGCAGCCCGGGCTCCTGGTGGAACCGGTCAAATCAACCCTCATCCGCAACCGCTATTGATGTGCGTTCGTATTCTCATATTTTTCTCCTCTCAAACGACCCTGCCCGTGACGTAAGCGTGACGGGAGCGCCTGTTTTATAGGCAATTTCTCAAATTTCACAGCAACTTACCAACCGGATTAATCGATCGCCCCGCCCCATTGGCAAAATATTCAAAAACTCTCCCTTGTTATTAAGCTGGCTGATGTAAAATTCTTTTTTCGTACATCAGGTCCAACCATAAAAAGAGAGAAAAAATGAAACGAATTAGCTTTGTAATGTTCGCCATTCTGGCCGCCATGTTGCTATCCTCCTGCAGTATGCATCTTGGATTAAGTTCCATCTTAAATCCATCATCCACCACAGCCAAACCCTCCACCAAAAAAATCAAGGCGACTCATACGCCTCCAGCGCCCCAATCCAAAACGGCGGCAACCCCGGCTGCAGCGGCTGATAACACTATTTCGCTCAAGGACATGGCATTTACGCCAAATGCTCTGCAGGTCGCGACCGGAACGACCGTAACCTGGGTAAATAATGATACGGTTGAGCACACGGTCACTTCGGATACCAAGTTGTTTGATAGCGGGCAGATTGCTGCCGGTGGAAAATTCAGTTATACCTTTGCCCAGCCCGGTTCTTATGCCTTTCACTGCAATGTTCACACCAGCATGACCGGAACAATCACAGTCAAATAGTCAAGATCTGGCTGGAAGTTAGAAATCGCCGAAAAATAAGAGAAGTGCGGTTCCAAATTTTGGGAAAAGCCAGGGTTTGTATCTGGGATCTTTCAGAGCGGTTCCTTTAGAAAATACGCGTTGGTTGGCCTGGAAATGTAAGGCCATGGTGGAATGGCCACCCCCTCTCCCACTGGGAGAGGGTCGGGGTGAGGGTGGTGAAAACTAATGAAAAAACATGACAATCTCAAATCAGACCCACTGATTTAGTGAGCGATAGGAACAAAAATCAGAATGAGAATTTGGTTAGCACTTTCGACCAGAGCGGATACGAAACCGCGCACAGATTACAATAGACCCATGACATATAAAGCCCTCATCTTTGACATGGACGGCACGTTGGTCAACAACATGCCCGTCCACAACCAGGCCTGGCAGGCAACACTGGCCGAGGCCGGCGTTCAGATCGATCTGGACGAATTTAACCGCGCAACCACCGGTAAAACCACTTCCGAGATCTTGCGCCTGAAACTCGGCCCTCAAACGAGTGAACTCGAACTGGTCTACTGGGCAGATCGCAAGGATGCTCTTTATCGTGAGCTGTATGCCTGTTGCCGTCAACCGCTGCCCGGATTGCTGGATCTGTTGGATCAGGCCCGCGCCCTGGGCCTGCCCATGGCAGTCGCCACCGCTTCCACCCAAATTAACATTAGCTTCATCCTGGATGAACTCGATCTGCGCCGCTATTTTAATGCCGTGGTCGGAGGTCACCAGGTTCGGTATGGCAAACCCCACCCCGATATTTTCCTGAAATCCGCCCAGACCCTGGGGGTGGAACCCGCTGACTGCCTGGTCTTTGAAGACGCGCTGGGTGGTATCGAGGCGGCCCGCCGGGCTGGGATGGATGCCGTCATGATCTGCACCACCATCCCTGCCCAGGAAGTCATCGCTCAGCCACATGTCCTATGCGCCGTGCCCGATTTCACATCTCTGAACCTGCCCAGCCTGTTGGGGTTGCCCGGGCTAACAGCCGCCCCTGCCTGAAACCTAGGCTGGTTGCCCGGATTATTTAAAAATGCCTGGAGCGATCAAGGCAATCAGACACGCAATCATCAAAATAAGGTTCTCCCTGGCAGGTTGCCTAACATTCGGATTGCGTATATTTTGCGCCAGTGGCTGTTATTCCTGTGAGTAAATACACAGCCCACCTCCAGGCTATCCGGCTGGTCAAAGGATAATAAAATGCAGCTGCATGGATTGGATTTTATATGGATTGGAATGGCTGCCCTGCTGGCCGGGATGATGAACGCGCTGGCCGGTGGTGGCACGCTAATCACTTTCCCGGTCTTAATGGCGGTTGGCTTGCCGGCGGTGACCGCCAATGTCACCAACACCCTGGCGCTTATCCCGGGCACAATCGGCGGCACGCTGGCCCAGTGGCAGGAAAGCAGGTCACAGCTGCACAGGTTGGTCTTTTATTTACCATTCGCCGTACTGGGTGGATTGGCGGGTGGATTTTTACTCCTGCTTTCGGGTGATAAAGTTTTTCGCCAGCTCGTGCCCTTCCTGATCCTGGCAGCCTCCCTTTTACTGGCAGCCCAGGATCGATTACGTGCCTGGTTGGTGCGGCGCTCCGAAAAACATTCCAACGGAAAAATATCCAGTCTTTGGAGTAGCATCCCTGTCGGATTGGCGGCTGTCTATGGGGGTTATTTTGGGGCTGGCCTGGGTGTCATCTTGCTGGCAACGCTCGGGCTGAGCCTGGAGGAATCACTGACCAGGCTGAATGCGCTCAAGCAGAATATTTCTTTTGTAGTCAATGTTTCTGCGGCTGTGCTTTTCATTTTTTCGGCCCGAATTGTCTGGCCGGCTGCGCTGGTCATGGCGGTTTGTTCGCTGGCGGGTGGCTGGTTGGGCGGCAAACTTGCCAACCGGGTCAGGCCGGCTTCCCTGCGCTGGTTGGTGGTCAGTATTGGCGTAATAATCTCGATCATCTATTTTGTGCGGGGTTAATCCGCCGCCCCCATTTTGCCCGCTCAGCGAAAATGGTTTGATCCTGGAGATTAACCTGGCGCCGGGCTTCTGGGGGTTTTGTGTACCGCCTTATCTGCATACATACGCTGGTCGGCCAGTGTGAAACTATCAGCCAATGGTCCCATCCAGGCGGTTGCTGCTCCAAGCGAGAGCCGCAAAGGCAAGCCAGGCTGGCTGGCGTTGTACTCGTCCAAATGTTTTTTAATGCGAGCCAGGATCAAATCCACGTCTGCCGCATTCGTATCTGGCAACAGGGCAGCAAACTCATCGCCTCCAATCCGCGCCAGCACATCCCCGTTCCGGAAGACGGGTTTGAGCAGGTTGGCTACCCGTTTTAATATTTCGTCCCCTGCAGCGTGTCCGAGACTGTCGTTTACTATTTTTAACTCGTCCACATCGGCAATCACGATGCTGATCGGATATTCTCGACCGCGCTCAAAGCGGGCCAGTTCTTCCTCGAAAAAATTGCGATTATAGATGCCGGTCATGCTGTCATGGCTGCCCTGGAAACGCAGTTGTTCTTCCAGGTTCTTGCGTTCATGGATATCAAAGCAATGTCCAATATAACCAATAAATTCTCCATCGGCGTTGTAATTCGGGTTGCCCAGGTCCTGGATCCAGCGGTATTCACCGCTGGCATGCCGCAGCCTGTACTCCATGGTAAAGGCCTGGCGTTGATCGAAGGCAGTCGTATAGGTAAGAAAACAACCTTCCAAATCGTCAGGGTGAACCCCTTCCGTCCAGCCGCTGCCGATTTCCTGTTCAAGACTGCGCCCGGTGAACTTCAGCCAGGGCAGGTTGAAGTAGTTGCACAGCTTGTCGGGGCCGGAAGTCCAGATCAGCGCAATGCCCGAATCTGCCAGGTTCTTGTATTGGACTTCCTTATCACGCAGCACCGCCTCGGTCTGCTGGCGCTGCGCAATTTCCTGGTGGGCCTGCTCCAAATTGGCGCGCATATTGCTGGCCAGCAAATCAACCGCGATGGCTGCCACCAGCAGCAGGGCGGTTGCCTCGATCAGGTAAAACCAGTTGGCTGCTTCTCCATCGAAGGGCACGGTGGTAAACAGGCCGAAGATTTCACCCAGTACCAGCCAGCAAACTGCCAGTAGGGCCAGCCCCACACTGACCAGGAACAGGCGCCGGTTTAAGGTCAGGCCTGCAAAAATGATCACAATCGGATAGGCCACCACCGCCAGATCGCGAACTCCCTGGCCGATGGTGGCGATCAGCGTCACTGCTGCTAGCATACTCAACACCACCAACAGGCTGCTGGCGAGTAAATTTCCACGTTTCAGGCTGGCCAGCGGCAGGATCTGGAAGGCGCAGGCGCTCAGCGAAATGGAGACCAGCTTCCAATCCTGAAAATAACAACCGGAAAAGATGGCCAACCCAAATACGGCCCAGGATACCCAAATCAGCCTGGATAAGATCCAGGCTGTGGGAATATCTTTTGTTTGATTTATTTTCGATTGTTGATTTACTTGTCTCATGCAGTCTCATTCTACCAATGTTAGGTCGTATATCTTAATTATGTTTCATAAAGGCTGGGCAGTCAATAGATAAATACCCGAACCTGATCAGTTTATATAATAGCTGCCTGGGCTGGCCCTTATCCCCCCAATGGGTCATCGCCAATGTCTGACAACCCGGGTTGAATATACTATAATGAAGTATCTTATCGGTATTTTATTAACGTTTTGTTGAGTGATGACCCAATCTAACCTGCTGCTCTCTCTGCTGAGTGACATTTACGGAAGCGAAACAGCCTTGCCGCTCCTGGAAGAATTGCGCGCGCTTATTGAGCACAGTCGCCAGCTTAGCACACCGCAGCTCAACCGCCGCTTAACCGAAGCGGATGCCATGCTGATTAGCTATGGCGACCAGCTCCGCCAGCCCGGCAGCGCGCCGTTGGCCAGCCTGGCGGAGTTTTGCAGCCAGCAATTGGCTGGTTTGATCACCTGTCTGCACATTCTGCCCTTCTACCCTTCATCTTCAGACGATGGTTTTGCCGTGCAGGACTTCCGCCAGGTGGACCCCGGGCTGGGTTCCTGGGCTGAGATAGCGAACCTGGGTAATGATTTCCGGTTGATGTTTGATGCGGTGATCAATCATGTTTCGGCCCAGGGGCAGTGGTTCGGGGCTTATCAACACGGTCAGACGCCTTATAAGGATTTCTTCATCACCATTACGGGCAGCCCGGATCTGAGCCAGGTGGTACGCCCGCGTGCTCTACCGCTGCTGACCGATTTTTCCGGGCAGCAGCTCTGGACCACCTTCAGCGCCGACCAGGTTGATTTGAATTATGCCAACCCGCAGGTTCTGCTGGAAGTGCTGGATTTGCTCTTGTTTTATGCCGCCCGCGGTGCAGAATTCCTGCGGCTGGATGCGGTCGCCTACCTGTGGAAGCAGCCCGGTACAAGTTGCATTAACCTGCCGCAAACCCACCGTCTGATCCAGGTTTTCCGGGCGGTTTTGGATGAAGCCGCTCCGCAGGTGCGTTTGATCACGGAAACCAATATTCCGCATGCCGATAACGTGGCTTATTTTGGGGATGGCAGCCATGAAGCCCAACTGGTTTACAACTTTGCCCTGCCGCCCCTGCTGCTGCATACCCTGCATACGGCCGATGCCGGCCCGCTTTCCGCCTGGGCTGCCAGCCTGAGCCTGCCTTCAAAGCAGGTGACCTTTTTTAACTTTCTGGCCTCGCATGATGGTATCGGGCTTAACCCACTGCGCGGCATCCTGCCGGATAACGCTATTGCTGCGTTGGTAGAGCGCAGTCTGGCGCATGGCGGACGAGTTTCATACAAGCAAAATCCGGATGGTTCGCAAAGTCCGTATGAATTGAACATCAATTACTTTGATGCGCTCTCCGATCGGCGTACAGGTGAGCCGCTCAAGCTGCAGGTTGCACGCTTTATGGTAGCGCAAGCTGTTTTACTGGCCTTGCAGGGTCTGCCCGGGATTTATTTTCACAGCCTGTTTGGGTCGCGCGGCTGGCCGCAAGCTCCAGATCTGACGGGTTCCAATCGCAGCATCAACCGCCAGAAGTTGGCCCGTTATGATTTGGAGCAGGAGCTGCAGGAACAGGGCAGCCTGCGCCAACTGGTCTTTGAGCGCTTCGAAGAACTGCTGCGGGCGCGCCGCTCTCATCCGGCCTTTGATCCGTATGGCTCGCAAGCCATCCTTGATTGCGGCCCAGCCATCTTTGGGATTTTGCGCGGAAGCCTGGCCAATGGCGTGGTTTGTTTGCAGAATATCAGTATTGAATCACAGCGCCTGGCTCTGGAGGAAGTACTCCCGCCAGGCAGCCGGCTCACCAATCTGCTGAACGGCGTGCGCCAGCCGGTTGGCGCGGTGCTGAGGCTGGGGCCCTATCAGGTGCTCTGGTTGGCGATTGAAGCCTGATGGTGTCGTAAGCCCGGTTCTTGATCACAAGGGAGCAACAAGTTGACTTCAACCCACCCAATCCGTTCGCACCGCATCGGATTCATCTCCACCCGCTTCGCCGGCACAGATGGCGTCTCACTCGAAACCGCCAAATGGGCCGGAGTGCTGACTGCCCTCGGTCACGAGTGTTACTATTTTTCGGGACTTTCTGACCGGCCTGAAGAACGCAGCCGGGTTGTGCCGGAAGCCTATTATCGTCACCCGGCCATTGAAGCCATCAACCAGGTGGCCTTTGCGGCTGACTGGAGCGTAGCAGCCAATGCCCGCCGCGACCAACCACAGCTGGCTGCGCTTTACCGGGATAATTTCTCCATCTACACCCGGCCCGCGCAAATTACGCGTCAGGTGCAAGAGATAAAAGAGGTTCTCAAGCAGCAGCTTTATCAATTTGCGCATGATTACAGCCTGGAAATCCTGGTGGTTGAAAATGCGCTTTCCATCCCGGTCCATCTGCCGCTTGGCCTGGCGCTGACCGAGTTTATCGCCGAAACAGGCTACCCGACTATTGCCCACCACCATGATTTTGCCTGGGAGCGGCAGCGTTTCATGGTCAGTTGTGTCAACGACTACCTGGCGGCGGCTTTTCCGGCCAACCTGCCTTCCATCCGGCATGTTGTCATCAATTCACTGGCAGCTGCGCAGCTAGCCTCGCGCAACGGGCTGAGCGCCACCATCATTCCTAATGTGATGGATTTTGACCACCCGCCTCAGCCGCCGGACGAGTATGCTCTGACGGCTCGCGCCAGCCTGGGTGTGGCGCCGGATGAACTGTTCTTCCTGCAGCCCACCCGTATCATTCAACGCAAGGGGATTGAGCATGCCATCGAGCTGACCCGCCGGTTGGGGCTGCCCGCCAGGCTGGTCATTTCACACGCGGCGGGCGATGAAGGCACGGATTACGAATTGCGCGTGCGTGAATTCGCCCGATTGTTGGATGTCAAGGTTAATTTTGAGGCCGAACTGGTGCAGGATGCGCGCGGGTTGACCCCGGATGGGCGTAAAATTTACACGCTGGCCGATATTTACCCACTGGCCGACCTGGTCACCTATCCATCCAGTATTGAAGGTTTTGGAAATGCCTTTATGGAAGCGGTTTATTACAGCCGCCCGCTGGTGCTCAATAATTATTCCATCTATGAGGTCGATATCAAGCCCAGGGGTTTTGAAGTGATTGAGTTCAATGGATTTATCGATGGACAGACCCTGGAGCATGTGCGCGGCTGGCTGGCAAACCCGGAGCAGGTGCGCGAACACACCCGCCGGAATTACGAGCTTGGCCGGCGTTACTTTTCATTCAGCGTTTTGGAACGGCATCTCAGGCTGCTGCTGGCAGATTGCCTGGGAGAGCTGAGCCGCTCATGAAAGTTGCCTTGCTGCATTACTCCACACCACCGGTGGTGGGTGGCGTTGAAAGTGTTCTTTCCCACCAGGCCCGCCTGCTGGTTGAAGCGGGTCATAAAGTGCGGGTGATTGCCGGGCGCGGCCAGGCCTGGTTGCCCGGACTTGAATTTATCGCCCTGCCCCTGGCAGGTTCACGCCAGCCCGAAATCCTGGCTGCCAAGGCTGAGTTGGATCATGGACGCATCCCGTCCGATTTCGACAATCTGGTTGAGCAACTCGTCGAGCAGTTGGCTCAGGCGGCCAGTGGGATGCAGGTCTTGATTGCCCACAATGTCTGCTCACTGAACAAGAACCTGGTGTTGACCGCCGCGCTGAGCCGTCTGAGCGGCCGTCCTGGTTTTCCTCACCTGATTCTCTGGCATCACGACCTGGCCTGGACCACCCCGCGTTATCGCCGCGAGCTGCACGATGGCTATCCCTGGGATTTGCTGCGCACCGATTGGCCAGCCGTCACCCAGGTGGCGGTCTCGGAATTGCGCCAGGTTGAGTTGGATGATTTGATGGGGCTGGCGCCTGGCCGTGTGCAGGTTATCCCTAACGGGGTGGATATCGCTGCCTTCCTCAAGCTGGAAGAGCAGTCCGTCGCCTGGCTCAAGCAGCTGCACCTGCTGAATGCGGCTCCGCTGCTGCTCTTGCCGGTGCGCATCACCCCGCGCAAAAACCTTGAAATGGCCCTGCACATCCTGGCCCAACTGCGGGTCGATTTTCCACAGGCGGCCATGCTCGTGACCGGGCCATTGGGCGCTCACAACCCGGCCAATGAAGAATACCTGGCCGGGTTGCTGGACTTGCGCGCACGCCTGGGACTTGAAACCTGTGCCCATTTTCTGGCTGAGCTGAGCAGTGAGTACCTGCCGGATGCGATCATTACCGATTTTTACCGCCTGGCAGATGCCTTGCTGCTGCCCAGCCTGGAGGAGGGCTTTGGCATTCCACTGATCGAGGCAGCCCTCAGCCATCGCCCGATCTTCTGCTCTGACCTGGCGCCGCTGCGCGCCCTGGCCCTGGATGACGCCAACTACTTCAGCCCGCAGGATGACCCGCGCAGGGTGGCGGCCTGTATTGCTGAGACCCTCAAAGCCAGCCCGGTATTCCGCTTTGCACTCAGGACTCGGCAGCACTATACCTGGGAAGGTATCTACGCCGAGAAAATTGCCCCGCTGCTGGCCCGTCTAACGTCCCATTGAATGAAGTCAGGTGCGTCCTTCTCGGCGCTGCCGCACCAGGAATAAAAAAAGCCAGTCAGGCTGTGTTTACATTCATCTGCAACCATATCATTAGAAGATTTTGATGAACTTGAAATACAAGGAAACAAACCATGAAAACCCAAAAATTCCGATCATTTCGCAGCGTTATCGTGCCAGTCATATACGGTGCCCGCAGCCATGCCGCCCTGGATGCTGCGCGCGCCCTGGATGCCCAGGTCAGCCTGGTGGGGCTGGTGCCGGTTGCTTCCGCTGATTCGCTCAGCCTGGGTGCGGCGGATGCCCGCCAGATGCGTCAGCAGCTGCGCAGCCTTTCGGATGATGTGCGTATTCGCAGCCGCAGCCGGGTGCTGGTTTCACACCAGATCTGGAACGACCTCTTGAACCTGATCCGTGCCGATGAACCCGATCTCTTGCTGTTGGATCTGGATGAGCATTTTGAAGCCCTGGGCATCAGTGTTTCAGACGCCATGCTGCACCCACCCTGCAATGTGGCTTTGCTGCGCGGGCCTTTCCCCCAGGCGCCCGCCCGTATTCTGATCCCGTTGCGCGGTGGTCCGCATGCTGAACTGGCCCTGCGCATGGGGCTCAGCATTCGTGATAGCCAGATCACTACCTTGCATCTCGATCCGCTCGATGAAAAACATTCCCGTTCAGATGCGCCTTTCCGTGGTCTGCAGCGTGTGCTTGCGCAGCTGCCGGAAGTGGAAAAACAAACCCTGGCTACCGATCAACCCGCCGATGCCATCCTGCAGCGAGCCCAGGGCTTTAACCTGATCATCATGGGTGCCACCGCTCAGCCGCTCAGCAGCCCGGTTTCGCTTGGCCCGGTGGCTGACCAGGTCATGAGAAATACCAGCCTGCCTGTTCTGGCCATCAAAAGTCGCCGGCCCATGCCGCAAAGCCCGCCGGATGAAACCAGCGGCGCCCAGGCCATATCGATCCTGGTGGATAAGTGGTTTGCCGAAAACACCTTCCACGCCGATGAGTTTTCAGATTTGAAGCAGCTCATGGCGCTCAAAGAAAAAAGTGGGCAGACCATCAGTCTGGCCCTGCCTGCCCTGAACGAGGAGCAAACAGTCGCCCGAGTCATCCAGTCCATCAAGCACAGCCTGATGGACGAAGTGCCACTGCTGGATGAGATTGTCCTATTGGATTCAAATTCAAGTGATCGTACCCGTGAAATTGCCCGAGATCTGGGTGTGCCGGTTTACATTCACCAGGAACTGCTGCCCGAACTGGGTGCCCGTCCTGGCAAGGGCGAAGGCCTGTGGAAAAGCCTGCTGGTGACTCGTGGGGATATCATAGCCTGGATCGATACCGATATCGTCAATATCCACCCGCGCTTTGTGTACGGCATCCTGGGGCCGCTGCTGCTTTCGCCGCATATCCAGTTTGTCAAGGGTTTTTACCGCCGCCCGCTCAAGGTGGGTGCCACCCTGGAGGCTGGTGGTGGGGGCAGGGTGACCGAGCTGACTGCTCGCCCGCTCCTAAACCTGTTTTATCCAGAACTTTCGGGTGTGGTTCAGCCGCTTTCGGGAGAATATGCCTCGCGGCGCAGCTTCTTGGAACGCACACCCTTTTTTTCCACCTATGGGGTGGAAACCGGTTTGCTGATCGATGCCTTTGAGGCGCATGGCCTGGCCGCCATCGCTCAGGTGGATTTGCTGGAGCGGGTTCATCATAACCAGAGCCTGGAGGCGCTCAGTAAAATGTCTTTTGTGATCATCCAGGCTTTTCTGCGCAAGCTAGAAAAGCGCTATGGCCAGCAAATGGTCGAGGATGTCAATAAATCCATGAAGCTGATCCGGCGGACGGCTGGTGGGTATTCCCTGGAGGTGGCTGAGATCATTGAAAATGAGCGCCCGCCCATGTTGGATATACCGGCCTATCGTGCCTCGCGGGCCTTGCTCTTGTCTATTGCCCAGGATGCACAAAACGCGCGCCAGGTTGCATGAGTGACGACCAATCGCAAAAAAACCATTTCACCCTTGTAAGGGGATGTTTTCTAATCTGGAAAAATACCCGGTCAGTAGTTACCCTATGATTAAATTATGCCTTTTGAGACACGGACAAACTGCCTGGAACCAGGAAGGACGCTGGCAGGGGCATGCTGACCCACCCTTAAATGCCGCCGGGTTGGAACAGGTACGCCTGGTGGCGGAAGAATTGAAATCCACCTGTTTCGCCGCCATTTATTCCAGCGACTTGCAGCGCGCCCGCCTCACGGCTGAAGCGGTAGCGATTTTTCACGCGCTGCCGGTGAAGACTGATGCGCGCTTGCGCGAATTAAATATGGGTGCCTGGGAAGGGCAGCTGGTTGCGGATATACCCAATCTCTTCCCGGCCGCCTGGGCTGAACGCCAGGCCGATCCGGTTGAATCCCGCCCGCCGGGTGGTGAATCTGTCCGGCAGCTGGCGCAGCGGGTCAGCCAGGGGATGGATGCCATCTGCCAGTCGAACGACTCCGGTCAGTTTTTAATTGTTTCGCATGGCCTGGCGCTGGCGGCTTTCCTGTGCCTGGCCCAGGGTCACCCGTTGGATGAGGCTTTTCAACGCATCCCGCGCAATGCCCGGCCGCTTTACCTGGATTACGAACCAGATCGAAACAGTTCTTAGTTATGTTTACCGCGCTAAGGAGTGCTTGCTCGTGGTTGCGGCAAAATACGTCTGCTATTGACAGGGAATAAAGGTGGATATTTTCGCGGATGTTCTTTCCGCGAAAATATCCACATAAAATACCATTCAACCCATCTCTAAAATAAAGTCATAATTATTTGGACGACCTTCGCGTAGCCGTGCGTGGCTATTAATCACCGCCCGGAAACTGTGGGCAGGTGCTGCGATAAGCCTCATCTGGGAAAAACTGCCGCCATTCTTCCTGGGTAAAATTGCGCCTGGCAATGAAACAAGCCTTGCTGGCCCATGACTCAGGATCCATATCCCAAAGAATGGCTTCATTGCTGGAGGTCGCCAGGGTCTTGCCATCCCGGCTGAAGGTCAGCGCATAAATTGGCAAGGCATCCGGTACCTCGATATGCTTGTAGATGGTTTGCGAGATCAATCTTTCCCGGCCGGGTACATCCCAAAGCACCACTCCGGCATCGTGATAACCCGCAGCTAGAATCTTGCCATCCGGGCTGAAAGCCAGCGCGGTGACTCTGCTCGGGTTGGTCATGCTCTGTTCGATGGGTTGGTTCTTTAGCATGTCCAGAAGCACAATCTTGCCATCCTCTGCGCCGGTTGCCAGGATCTTGCCATCCGGGCTGTAGGCCAGGCTGCGCAGTACTTCCGGGCTATTGGCAAATGCCAGGTCGGAACTCTGCTGGCTGGCCAGGTTGAACAGCACGACACCCGTCCCGCTGGCCAGCGCCAGGTTTTTACTGTCCGGGCTGAAGGCCATTCTGGCCAGCCCATTGGGGGGGGTGATCAGCGCCAGGCGCTTGAAGGTCTTTAGATCCCAGAGCAGGATGGATGCCTGCGGGGTTGGGTTGGGGTTGAAGATGGTGGACAGGTTGATGGCGAGTGCCAGGGTTTTACCATCCGGGCTGAAGAGCAGTTGAGTATCCTTGTCATTGGCGGTGGCGCCCGTGAAGTTCATGGCCTGACCGACAGGTTTGAGGGTTTTAAAGTCCCAGAGCTGCAGGGTCTCCTTCTGGCAATCTCGCAGTCTCTCGATCTTTGGCGTGCAGCTGGCAGAAGCGATCCGCTGACCATCGACGCTGAAGGCCACGGCGTCCAGATTTCCAGGAGGTGTAATGATAGCGTTATCAAATTTGAAGCTGACGGCTGGGTTGGCACCAGGGCGGGCAGTGCGTTCGATCGTCCAGACCTTGATCAGGCCGCTATCGCACATAAAGTAATTGTTTTTATCACAGGCATTAAAGCTGCTGCCAGCCAGGCTGGCGTTGTCCGCTGAAAAGCCCAGATTGGGGATAATAGACAGGCTGTTGCTTTGTGTCAGGAACAAGTGCCCCCGCAGGTAAACAGTCGAGAGCATCTGAACGCGGGTGTGAGTGGTATCAGCCAGGTGGAATGCCTCGACCGCCAGCAGGTTGGCCAGGTCTTCCTTTAACTTGTTTTGCTGCAGCAGCGACTGTGCGACCAGGGCGCTGGCCTGGGCCTCTATTTTCTGTTGCTGGGCGATGACTTCCTGGGCCTGGGCGCGAGCTTTTTCTGTCTCGGCCTGGGCTTCGGCGGTGGAGGCTTCACGGGCGTTGCCAACCGCCTGCGTGCTGGCAGCCTGGGCCAGGGATTGTTGGGCAATGGCCTGGGTACTGGCCACCTGGGCCAGGGACTGTTGGGCGATAGCCTGGGTGCTGGCAGCTTGTGCGATGGCTTTCTGGGCGATGGCCTGGGTACTGGCGGCCTGGGCGGTTTGGGCCGAGAGGCTGATGATGCGGTTGGCGCGTATGGCGCTGATTCCGAAATAAACAGCCACCACGAAGCAGACGGTTGAGGTGATCATGGCTGCCAGAATCCCCCGCCGCAGCAGTAGTTCGCGTTTGGCCCGCCGGCGTAATAACCGGCAGGCAGCCAAAAAGTCATTTTCATCCGCAGGCAGATCCTGGCCTTCGATTTCTTTTTCGGCCTGTTCCAGGTCGTGCCCGCGCAGCAGTAAGCCTTCGCTGCGGCCCTTTTCCTGCCAGAGTTCTGCCTGGCGTTGGAACAGGCTGAGGTGCTTGATGAACCATTTGTGGTTGTTCGAACGGACCGGTTCCAGCAGGCGGTCATGCGCCAGTTCCATCCAGGTCTGCCCGCTGCGTTGTTCAGAGCGCACCAGGTGAGCGTTTTCCAACTGGCGAACATCCTCAATTGGCAGACCATCGCTGGCCTCGCCAGTCAGGCGCACCTGTCCGCGCAGCCCATCGGGCGTCATCAACTTGCGGTCGAACCACTCGCGAATGCTGCGTTCAGCGGTGCCCCTGGCCTGGGCGGTAATTGAAACACTGGCGGCGTAATAATCGGCCAGGGCGTTGTTGACATCGCCGACACTGGCCAGATCCGCGGAAGTGATTTCTTTTTTTGCGGGGTCCAGGCTGTCCCACAACCGGTAGCAGACCACCTGCAGTTGAACCGGCTCAACATACGGGCCAGGTTGTTTTTCAGAATTACCATCCGGAAGCTGCACCAGGACACTGCGCAGGTCATCGACCAATTGTTGGGCGGCCTGATCGGTGAAAGTGACATCCTTCGATTTGGCCGGCATCTGGATGGCCTGAATGGCGGCTTCAGCACCCAGTAGATCAAGTCGGAAGCGTGTAATCAAACGGTTGGGGATTGGGCGTACATATGCAGCCAGCAAACCCAGGTAATCCTCGCGCATCGAAATGAGCGCCCAGCGTGACTTGTTGCGCAAGGCCTCGCCCAGCTGGTTGAAAAATTCTATTTTGCTGGCCTGGTCGGCGCTGGCAATTGTCAACACTTCTTCAAATTGGTCGAAGACCAGCAGGGTATCCGGATCCTGCGCGCGTTTATCCAGATAATCATTCAGGCTGAGTGTGTAAAGATCTGCCATGGGCAGGCGTTCTGCTGCGGGGCGGCCTTCTTCGAGGGCGAGCAGGGCAGAAAGCACGAAGCGGTTGGTGTTGGCAGCCTCGGCGGGTTTCTCCTGGTTAACGCGCATAATTGGCAGCACCTTGAAATCCTGCTCGCGCAATTTGGGCAGCAGTCCGGCTTTGAGCAGTGAGGTCTTTCCTGCACCGGATGGGGAGTGCAGCAGGACAATGCGCTCGGCGATTAAGAGCGCCATCAGTGCGCGTACTTCACGATCGCGTCCAAAAAGTTTTTCACCGGCCTCAAAAGAGCGTGGGCCTACGAATGGGTTTGGAATTGTATTCATGCATTGTCTCCATTTCGCCAGCCTTGCATCAATTCAGCCAGAAACTCCTGCGGACTGCCCCAAAAAATGTCGATATCCGAGCTTTTTCCAAAGTAAGCCTCCAGGTAAGTGCGCGCGCCTTGCGGTTCCAGGATGCGTCCATCCTCCGGCTCGACTTGTGCCGCGATCTGGGCGTACTGGCTGCGTCTGGCGCCCCCTGGCTGAGCCAGAATACTGCGATAGAGTACCCGGAAATCCCAATCCTCCGTTTGAAAACCAAGAAAGAGCAGGCCCGAATCGCTCAAAGCGACCCGTACCTGTTCGGGGATGATGTCTTTGTTGCTGGTCACGCCGATCAGAAAGTCAAAATAGTTGTCTTCGGTCAACACGATCGAATCTGGGTTATCCCAACGCCCAAAGAGATGGAAGACCAGCGGTTTTTCAGGCGTGGGGTCATCTTTGTATTCATCCTGGCTCTGCTCAACCTGCTCATTCCAGGGGCACAGGTAGGAGACGGGTGCGCGTCCGGCCGCCTTCAGGGCAGATTCGAGCAGGTTGTCCTGGTTGGCGGTGATATAAATTGGCAGGGGCAGGTCCGCCAGGGCCTTGTGCGGGTCGAGCGGATCATTGGCGCGGTTCAGCTCTCCAAGTGCATCCAGAAGATCGTTCAACTGCGTATTCCCCTGCCGGAGTTTATCAGGCAGGGATGCGCTGAAGCGATCGCGTAAATGCTGGATCAGGGTATCTTCCAGTTCTTCAAAGGGAAAATGCGCATCCTGGTGGACGGTCAGGTATTGGGCCACCTGCGGCAGTGATTCACGCTCGTTGGGTGACATGGGATAGTGGTATTTTTCGGCCCAGCGCGCCGCGATCTCGTGCATGGATCCCAAAAATGGTTGAACCAGCCCGGGGCCGATCAGCGGTGTGCAATGCTGGCGTTTGATGTTACGGATGACCGCCGGCAGCTTGGTGGCGCCTTTGCGTGCATCACCAAACCCGGGGGTGTACCACAGCCGGCCGCTCTTCAGGCGCATAAACAGCACGGGCACCCAAAAATCCAATGCATCTTTCACCACGCCGCGTGCCGCACAAACAGCCCGGTCAATTTCGCCGGATTGATTAAGTGTGGTGAAGAAGGCGGGTAGGAATTTCTGGGCGGTGGCCATGCTGAGATTGGCTTGCATGGCCAGTATGGCCGGGATGCCAATTTCGGCCAGGCGCGGAGCGATGGAAGTGAGCGAATCGCCAGTGCCGCTGCCTGCGCTCTGGCACGAAACCAGTATCACCAGGCGTGGCTGGGCGGGCAGGTCCTTAAGGCTGGTGACCAGCTCACTGCCTGGCAGCTTGGCCATTTTTCCGTCCTCGGCCTCCAGGCATAAAAATGGCTGTCCACTGGCGAGATAGCCATGACAGACAATGTATAACACATCCACAGGTTGGGCCTGCAGGCTGGCGAGCAAGGCGGGCAGGCTGCCCTGGCAGGTTTTCAAGCTGATATCCAGCAGCCCCGCGCGCGCCAGGGCCAGTTCAGCCTCTGTGTCAATCGCGGCCAGTTTGTAGCTGGCCAGGTCGGATGGATTTGCCACCATTGCCAGGGCCGTCAGATTGCCGCGGGATTGCAGGCGCACCGGGCGCCAGTCCATGCTGGCCATGTAACGCGAGATGACGATATTCTGGTTGGTGGCGAGTGGGGTGTTGTCTTGCGGGTTGAGCAAGGTTTCCCAGTGAATGGCGTGCAGCTCGGGCGCGCTTGGGCCGATCAGGAAGCGTAAACGCAAACCGGCTCCCTGCACCTGGGCGCCGGTGACAGCCTGGATGAAAGCGCTTTTTAAATTCGCATCTCCAAACAGGGCTTCATTCAGTTTTTGGCCATACTCAGTGGCTGGAAGGTCTTTTAAGGTCTCGGGGTCAAGATTGAAGTGGATCTGCTCGTTCTGACCCAGGCGGGTATCCGTATCGCTGCCCGGCTGGCTGAAGCGTAGTTCCACCACGTATGCGCCAGCTTCGTACCGGTGCATGCCCAGCTCAAGATCGGCATAATCTGTCATCAATTTTTCCCTGTCAGCAATAAGAGTAATTAGACAATATATTAACCATATCGTATCATAATTTTAAAATTAAGCAACACAATTGAATTGCAGCAGTTCTCATTATGGTTTTCGCAGAAAGCCAAGACCGGCCCCCTCCCAGCCTCCCCCAAATCAAAACCCGATTTGGGGGAGGAGAACCCAACTCATCATCTAATTTTTAGCTCCTTCCCCTAAAGCCTGTTCTTGGATTTGGGGCTGTTTCGCCCCGGTACTTTTCCGGGGAAGGCGGGGGATGGGGGCCCAAACACAGGTAAAAAA
>CAZLJB010000018.1:0-17221 GCA_964559195.1 uncultured Anaerolinea sp.
GAGATAGCTTCAGGTGACTGGAGTTCAGACGTGTGCTCTTCCGATCTAAGTGGTCTGCAAACGCTGGTGCAGTTTGCTGATCTCTGCACGAGTCTGAACACGAAGCTTCGCATCCAGGTTGGAAAGCGGTTCGTCAAACAAAAATACCTTTGGATGACGCACAATTGCTCGGCCGACCGCTACACGTTGGCGCTGTCCACCTGATAGCTGCCTTGGTTTACGTTCAAGGAGTTCGTTTATGCCCAGTATTTCAGCCGCTTCTCCAACACGCTTCTTGATCTCTTCCTTTGGCGTGCCTCGAAGCTTAAGGCTGAAAGCCATGTTATCAAATACAGACAAATGTGGATAAAGAGCATATGACTGAAATACCATGGCAATGTCACGATCCTTCGGAGCTACATCGTTCACTACCCGATCCCCAATTAGAATTCGTCCACTGGAAATCTCTTCCAAACCAGCCAACAAACGCAAAGCGGTTGTCTTACCGCACCCTGATGGACCTACAAATACAAGAAATTCCTTGTCCGCAATCTCCATATTCAGGTCATTAACAGCACGAACATTTCCAAATTCTTTTGTCACATGATCATAGGTTACACTGGCCATAACTTCCTCCATTTCAACAGAATATAGTGATGTAATTATAGCGCATTTTTTTATTTTTCAACTTCAATTTAATTATGGAAAAAAATATGTACCATCTTCGGATCATAAAACAATAATTAAATAGTGGATTTGTTTTTTCGCCATTCAAATTTTCTCTAATTTCAGCTTCACGTAGTAGAATCAACCCATGCCTACCGATGAAGTCACTCCCGTACGCCAACAATACTTAGACACAAAGCGCCAATATCCAAACGCTATTTTGTTCTTTCGGCTTGGCGATTTTTATGAAACCTTTGATGATGATGCAGAATTAGTATCGCGCGAATTGGACATCGTATTGACTTCCAGACCAATCGGAAATGGAATTCGGGTACCCCTGGCAGGCATTCCATATCATGCAGTCGATAGCTACCTTGCTCGATTAATCGAAAAAGGCTACCACGTTGCTATAGCAGAACAGGTGGGTGATCAACCGGCCAAGGGGATATTCCCACGCAAGGTTGTCCGCGTGGTTACGCCTGGCACACTTATTGATGCTAATCTACTACCTGGGGATGCAAATAATTACCTTGCAGCAGTATTAATTGATAACGATAAAGCTGCCGTCGCCTATGTGGACATCAGTACCGGCGAATTCGCTGTAACCGAACTCGACTTTGCGGGTGGCAGCCCATTACGTGCTGAACTAACCCGCCTACGCCCGGCCGAAATTATCCACCCCGATAATATTTCTCTGCCAATTGGAACACCTGGACAATCCACACCATGGCCAGCCTGGCGCTTTGAGCCTGGACGAGCAGGTGAGAGTTTACTCAATCACTTTAACGCCTCAACATTGGATGGATTTGGTTTAAAAAATTCTCCATTGGCCATCAGCGCTGCCGGGACAATCTTGCAATACCTAAGAGAGACTGAGCCTGCATCCTTATCCCTGCTCACAAACTTACGCCATTACAGCTTGAATGAATTCATGACACTGGATGCCGCAACCAGGCGAAACCTGGAGCTTACGGAAACCTTGCGAGGCGAAATTAAAGGATCGCTGCTTGGAACCCTGGATTTTACAATTACCCCCATGGGAAAACGCCTCTTGCGACAATGGGTCAGCCAGCCCTTACTTGATCTACTCAAAATTCAGACCCGGCAAAATGGTGTTGAATATTTCTTCAAAAATGGAATGTCTCGCGCCGAACTGCGAAATGCCATCAAACATCTTTCCGACCTTGAACGCCTGACAAACCGTATTCTATCAGGGCATGCCCAACCAAGAGATCTGGTGGCACTTAGAGAAACCTTGCGCCTCTTACCAGCAGTGTTGAATATTCTCCCATCTGGCGGCAGTCCCATCGAAGCAATACTCACCCGTTTTATTCCTTGCACTGACGAATTATCCCTCCTGGATACATCCATTTCGGATGACCCACCCGCAACATTACAAAATACTGGAATAATTCGCACCGGTTACTCGTCTGAACTCGACGGTGTGATCAATGCATCCGCGCATGCCCGTGAATGGATTAACAACCTTGAAAGCATCGAACGCGAACGAACAGGGATCAAAACACTCAAGGTTGGTTATAACAAAGTTTTTGGGTATTATCTCGAAATATCAGCCGGCCAAACGGGCAATGCTCCCTCTAACTATATCCGAAAGCAGACTCTGGTAAACGCTGAACGCTATATTACTCCTGAAATGAAGGAATATGAAACCTTGGTGCTCAATGCGGAAGAACGCATCCGCGAAATTGAACTCCGGCTTTTCAAAGAAGTCTGCATCATTTTATCCAGATCAACAACTATATTACTAAACACAGCTCGAGCACTCGCCGAACTTGATTGCCTATCCGCTTTGGCGGAATCAGCAGCTCTCGGTGGGTATGTTCGACCGGAAGTTGTCGCAGAAGACATACTTGACGTGAGGGATGGCAGACACCCTGTCGTAGAAACAAGTTTGAAAGATGACCGTTATGTACCCAATGACATCATTTTTGAACCGGGAGAACGTGTTCGAGTAATTACAGGTCCCAACATGGCAGGCAAATCAACCTACCTGCGACAGGTAGCCTTGATCACTCTATTGGCCCAAATGGGGAGTTATGTTCCCGCGAGCTCCGCCAGGTTGGGATTGGTGGATCGAATCTTTACCCGTATCGGCGCCCAGGATGAAATTCACTCCGGACAATCAACTTTTATGGTGGAAATGATCGAAACTGCCAACATCCTGCACCATGCCACCACAAGATCATTACTTATTCTTGATGAAATCGGCCGGGGGACAAGTACATATGATGGTGTTTCAATTGCATGGGCGGTTGTTGAGTATATCCACAATCACCCCCATTTACGCGCCAAGACTTTATTTGCAACCCATTATCACGAATTAACTCAATTAGCTGATTTATTACCAGGCATAAGAAATTATAACGTTGCAGTCACAGAAGCAGATGGAAAGGTAATTTTTTTACACAAGATCATCCCGGGAGGCGCTGACCGTTCCTATGGGATCCACGTTGCCCAGTTGGCTGGTTTGCCACGTCCTGTAATTCAAAGAGCCGGCGAAATTATGGCAGAATTGGAAAAAACATCCGGGCGAGCCGTCAAGATAAACCCCGTAGCAGCTCAGCAGGTTGCCCTATTTCCAGAAACAAATCCATTATTAGATGAATTAAGAAAAGTGGATATAAACACCCTTTCCCCGATCGAGGCGATTAATAAGCTCTACGAATGGAAAAAATATTTTCTGTAAAAACCTATCCCATTCACCGTCGAAGTCAAAAATAACCACCTTTATCAAATCTAAAAATGATAACCAACCAATCATGCGCTTGAATTTTAAATCTAAATTAACCATTACAAATGACGAGATCTCCTTTTTAATTTTCCTGGGAGCATTTATTTTTGGGTTATGGTTAAGGGTTTTCCCTGCCATGAGTAATAGTTTTCCGATCAATGATGGGGGCATGTTTTACACCATGATCAGGGATCTGCGACAAAATGGTTACTTCCTGCCAGCCAATACAACTTATAACGACCTGAATATACCCTATAGCTACCCGCCTCTGGCATTTTACCTGGCAGGTTTTATTACTGACATATTTCGAATTTCCGACTTTAAGGTGTTACTTTGGCTTCCTATCATTGTAAACATTTTAACCATGCCAGCATTTACTTTGCTGGCATATTCTTTGCTAAATTCAAGGTTGAAATCAGCCGTGGCAACCTTGTTTTATGCCCTGACCCCTCTTTCGATTGATTGGCTAATTATGGGCGGCGGTTTAACCAGAGGACTGGGACAGCTCTTTCTTATATTGACCGTATATTGCACACATCGACTTTTTTATTTTCGATCCAAAAAATTCCTGATATTAACGATTACTTTCAGCAGTCTGGTAATTTTGACCCATCCGGAATCTGCACTGCTCACTCTTATCAGCGCAATCATCCTCTGGGTTTTCTCGTCACGCAGCAAGCAAACTATGCTGGATGTTATTTATGTTTGCGCAGGGGTTATTTTAATATGCTCTCCCTGGCTTTTGATTGTTATTCAAAATAATGGGGTTACCCCTTTTCTAAATACCTTGCAAACAAACGGAAGTTCGCTCTTTATGTGGACCTCCTTATTTTCATTCACGTTTGCCCAAGAAACCGGACTTACGATTATTTCAGTCCTTGGGTTAATTGGATTATTTTTAAAAATTGGGCAAAATGATTATCTGCTTCCTGTTTTACTATCTCTACCATTTTTTATTAATCCACGCAGCGCCGCACGTTTTGCCATCATTCCACTTGCAGTTCTGGGAACTATCAGTCTGTTGGATGTGATCATCCCAGCACTCAATACAATTAATTTTCGAAAAACCAGGCTACGGAATATTGCAAACGGAATTTTTCTAAGCTATCTTTTGTTTTACATGCTATTCAATAGTTTTATTCTTGATTTAAAAATAGCCAATAACCGGCTATCCAATTCTGATCAAAAAGCAATGTTTTGGGTAAGCCAAAATACTTCAATTGATAGTAAATTCATCATTCTGACAGGCGAAACGCAGATGATGCGAGACCCGGTCCAGGAATGGTTCCCAGCACTGGCTGAACGCCGAAGCCAGACAACCCTTCAAGGTCTCGAATGGATTTTGGGGGGAAAATTTATTGATTCTATTGTTAATTTTCCAGGGTTACTTAGTTGCATACAACAAGACATTTCTTGTATAAAATCACAAACCGCACTTCTGGGAATCAGGTTCGATCACGTCTATTTAAAAAAAGTGAGCGGTGCTAATTGTGGAGCCAGTGGATTATGTCCCGACAGCCAAGCATTGATCAGTGATTTACGCAATTCAAGCGAATTCAAAATTGTTTTTGAGAATGATGCAACCGCAATATTTGAAAAGATCAATCAGTAATATCGATTTAAACGAAAGAAGTGCTGCTAGAGAATCGGCAGCACTTCTTTCGTTTAATATTTCAGCTTTAAGTAATGGCTGGGGCTTTCGACTTGGATCTCATGATTGCCCAGACTAATAAACCAATCAGGGCAAGTGCCACTGCCCATACGACGATTAGGGTTACACCTGTTGCACCCGAGTATTGCACTACGATCGGAGCGATGATTACTGATACCAGATTTACAACTTTGATCATGGGATTTAATGCAGGTCCAGCTGTATCCTTGAAAGGATCACCGACAGTATCACCCACCACAGAAGCCTTATGACGCTCAGACCCCTTGCCCGTATTGTTTTCTATGGATTTTGGCTCATCTTCGATAAGCTTTTTGGCATTGTCCCATGCGCCGCCTGAATTATTCAAAAATACGGCCAGAAGTTGTCCTGAAACGATGATGCCAGCAAGGAAACCACCCAGTGCTTCGACCTGGAGAGTGAGACCCACGACGATCGGAGTCACAATTCCCAACAAAGCCAGGCCAACCAATTCTTTCTGGGCAGCAGTTGTTGAAATCAAGACAGCCTTGGCATAGTCAGGTTTTACTTTACCAGTTAGCACGCCCAGTTTAAACTGGCGTCTTGATTCTTCAACAATTAAAGCCGCAGCACGACTGACAGCTTGAATTGCAAAGGATGAAAATAGCCATGGTAATGCGCCGCCAATCAACATGCCAACAAAAACCTGTGGAAGATCCACCCGAATACCAACAGCTTGTATTTGGCTCGAAAGAGGAATATTTAGCGAAGTTTGGGCACGACTTACGTCAACCATAAATGAGCCAAACAAAGAAACTGCTGCAATCACCGCCGAACCAATCGCAACGCCCTTGGTGATGGCCTTGGTTGTATTACCAACTGCGTCAAGGTCAGACATGATTTGCTTAGCAGCCTTGGTTTCCTTGTCTTCCATACCCGACCAGGACATTTCCCCGATACCATTTGCATTATCAGCAATTGGCCCAAAGGAATCCATTGCAACATTATTGCCGGTCAAAGTTAGCATGCCAATACCAGTCATGGCTACGCCATACAGAATGAAAGATACACGCTGCCCGGCGTCCAACCCAGGAATGGTACCCATAATAAATATGGAGGCCACGATGGTGACGGCGATCACGAGTACAGACCAAACCGACGATTCGAAGCCAACAGAAATACCTTGAAGTATTAGCGTGGCTGGACCAGTATCCGCTGCTTTTTTAATATCATTTACCGGGGAGGCATGCGTGCCGGTGAAATATTCTGTTAACCGGTCAATCATGATTGCCAGGAGAACGCCGACCGCGACCGCCATTGGGGTTCGCCACCAGCCTCCCCATTGGGCCATCGCTGAATTATTCATATACATGAAACCGGCAATAAAGAACAATCCTGCCGAGATCGCCGCTGAAGAAAGAAAACCTTTGAAAATAGCCGCCATTGCGTCGCCGCTCTGGCCAGTTCCACCCTTGACAACATATGTCCCAATTATCGAGGATAAGACACCGATACCTCGCACAATCAAAGGGAAAATAATCCACTCGATACGATGCGTAAAATGGTATAGCGCCAGCCCCAGGATTAACCCAGACACAATGGTAACTTCATACGATTCGAAAATGTCCGCTGCCATACCGGCACAGTCGCCAACATTATCACCAACCAGATCAGCGATCACCGCCGGATTTCTGGGGTCGTCTTCAGGAATACCTGCTTCAACTTTCCCAACCAGGTCTGCACCAACATCAGCTGCCTTTGTGAAAATACCACCGCCAACCCTCATAAACAGGGCCAGGAGTGTCCCGCCAAACCCAAATCCGAGCAATGCATCCGGCGCAGCAATACCCAGAATTATAAATATTACTGTACCACCAAGCAAGCCCAGTCCATCAGTAAGCATCCCGGTAATTGTACCGGTGCGATAGGCTATGCGCAAAGCGTCTGCAAAAGAACGGCGGGATGCAGAAGCAACTCTGACGTTACCCTGAACCGCCATACGCATACCAATTTGACCAACCGTAAGCGAAAAACCAGCCCCCATCACAAAAGCAATTGCTCTTGCGATACCTATCAATAACCGAACCTGACTTTGATCCATGCCTTTAAAACGGTCCATCGCCTCAGGACTGGGTGGGACAATGTACACTGAGAAAAAAAGTGCAACTGTCAATATTGCGATGAGAGGTAGGATAGATTTTAGTTGCTGGGCAAGATATGCATCTGCCCCATCCCGAATGGCCCCCCAAACCTCTTGCATTTTTGGCGTACCCTTATCTTCCTTCATAATTTGAGATCGAAGAAGCCAGGCATATGCCAGACCGATGATCGCAATCCCAAAAACAGTCCAAATTGCAATCGCTTCAAAAGTTGTCAAGCCTTCAATTTGATACATCCGGTGCCCTCCCGCAAGAAAATTGTAAGAAGCCGACACAATATCGGGCTTCTTGTGTAAAAATTGTACAATGGAAGATGTTTATGGTCAAGAAAAAGTACCATCCAGTCTAATACTCAAAATTTCAGGCTAACCAAGATTAGCATTTTATTAGAAATTAATTACCCGCTTGACTTTCTATTTCGATTTGTTGTATAGTATATACCGGTTAGAGATTGTTTTTCCTATCCTGGCACAGCAGCCTGATGGCAGCGGTGCCTTTTGTTTCGCCATTTTCCAGGAATAAGTGATTGTATGATAAGAGTCAATAATTTATCCAAAAATTTCGGTGATCGCCACGCAGTCGACAACATTAGTTTCGAAGCCAGGCAAGGCGAAATTTTAGGTTTCTTGGGACCAAACGGCGCTGGAAAAACAACCACAATGCGGATGCTGACCGGATTTATGCCTCCATCAAGTGGATCTGCAAATATTGCAGGTTTCGATATCGTTAATGAGTCGATAGAAGTTCGTAAGCGTGTTGGATATCTCCCGGAAACGGTGCCTCTTTATACAGATATGACACTATACGATTATTTGCAATTTTTTGCCGATTTACGTCACCTCCCAAATACGGATGATGCCATCCTGGAGACTCTGGAAATGGTTGGCCTGATGGAACGTGCAAATGGATACATCAAAAATTTATCCAAGGGTATGCGGCAGCGGATTGGCCTGGCCCAGGCTTTATTACATAAACCTGAAGTATTAATTCTTGATGAACCAACTATCGGTCTCGACCCAGCACAAATCATCGAAGTAAGGAATCTTATTAGAGATATAGGAAAAGAACGTACGGTTCTCCTTTCCACGCATATTCTTTCAGAGGCGCAACAATTATGCGATCGAATCCTCATCATTAACAAAGGCAAAATTGTTGTTGAAGACACTCCGGAAAACCTACAGTCGCGCCTGGCCGGAGCAGAGAGAGTACATTTAAGGGTACGAGGGGAAGCTGATGAGCTTGCCCAAAAAATTAGGCAAATTAAAGGTATACAAGAGGTTCTCCAAGGAAAAGGCGAAGGCTCATTGGAATTTCAGTTTGCCCCTGGGAAAGATTTGCGCCCTGAAGTTGCACGAATGACGATTGAATTAAATTACGACTTGCTCGAAATGAACCCAATTAACTTAAGTCTGGAAGAGATTTTCCTTGAGCTAACTCGGAGCGAAGAAGCTGCTTCAGCGGAGTAACTTATGTCAAATATTTGGACAATCGCAAAACGTGAGTTTAATAATTATTTTTCAAGCCCGGTTGCTTATACAGTTGCCTTCCTGGTATTGACAATTCTCGGTGTAATTTTTGTACTAAATATCATGAGTTTTTCAAGTAACCAATATGGGATCACAACCGCCCCAGACGCTCGGATTGTCACCGGGCCGATGGCCTTCATGTTAATGCTTTCAATTCCTGCCCTGACTATGCGCTTGATTGCAGATGAAATCCGCATGGGAACTATGGAACTCCTTATGACCGCTCCTTTACGTGATTTTGAACTTGTTATTGGCAAGTGGCTCGGAGCGTTTTTGTTTATCCTCGTATTAATCGGAATTTCACTCATTTTTCCACTGATGCTAAATCAATTAGTTAAGCCGGGGATCGACCAAATGCAAATGATTTCTGGTTACCTGGGTGTAATTCTGGCGGCTGCAGCCCTGCTTGGGATTGGAATAGGAATTTCAGCATTATTTGAAAACCAAATTGCAGCTTTTTTCACAACTTTGGTACTTTTTGTCATTTTATGGTGGCTGATTGGTGCCCCAGCAAACATCCTGCCATCAGGTGGAGAAATTTTTGCATATCTGGACATGAGTTCTCAGGTATATAACAATTTCAACGAAGGAGTAATCAAGCTTTCTAATGTTGTTTACTTTCTGAGCCTTACCGGCCTTGGATTATTTATTGGCTCAACTGCTGTTGAAGTCAGGAGATGGCGCTAATGAAGAATGATCCTCGCCGTTTCGCGTTTCTAGGGTTGGTCTTATCCGGACTTTCGGTAATAACTTTGATCGCCGTTTTGGTGGTTAGAGGTTTGGTATCTGCTGGACTTTATCAGCCTGCCAATGCTATCGTTTTTGACCGTGCCATCTGGATCTGCCTTGGCGTTTTTGTGTTGGGACTGGCAGTGACGGCCTTTGTCGATCCGGAACGTACCCGCAAGTTTCTGGTCGGGCGTCAGGTTCGATACGGAAGCAATGCCGTTATCATGTTGGTCGCGTTTCTCGGAATTTTGTTTTTCATCAACCTGCTGGCTTACCAAAATCCAAAAAGTTGGGATTTAACTGAAAACCAAAATAATACATTGGCGCCAGAAACGATAGCCATGCTCAAAGCCCTACCAGGCCCGGTCAATGCGCGGGCATATTTTTCCACCCGTGCTAATCCAGGGCAAGCCCAAAAATTGCTCGAAAATTTTAAACAATTCGGAAATGGCAAGTTTAATTTCGAATTTATCGACCCCGAAACAAATCCCATCGCTGCTCAACAGGATGGCATTGATCGCGATGGCACGATTGTTATCAACCTCGCAAACCAAAAGGAATTGGTTAGTTATACAGACGAGGAAAGCCTGGATGTGGCAATCATTAAGTTGATCAATCCAGAAAAAAGGGTTGTATATTTCGTAACAGGTCATGGCGAAGCCGACACAAGCCAGGCTGGCGATACATCTTATAGCCTCGTTAGAACCGCTCTCGAAAATAAAAATTACACCGTCACAACACTTAATCTTGGTAGCAGTGGAAAAGTTCCACAGGATGCCAATGTTGTGATTATTGCAGGACCGCAAACTCCGCTGACGACAGATGAAGCAAAGTCAGTGCAAGACTATTTGGATCAAGGCGGTTCGGTAATCGTGATGGAAAACCCACGCTCGTTGACAAAATTTGGTAATTCGCCCGATCCCCTGGCAGGTCTACTCAATACCTGGGGCATAAAACAACAAAACGATATTGTTTATGATCCGAATGCCACTCCTCCACTTAATGTCTATGCAGATCCATTAAACTATGGCCAACATGCCATTACAAACAATTTGCGTGGAGTAAATTCAAGATTTTTTACCACCCAATCACTCTTGATTTCAGCCAAAATTCAGGGCATAAAGCTTACACCCCTGGCGCAAACCTATAACAATGCTTGGGGCGAAACCAATTACGAATCGATAAAAAACAATCAGGTTCAATACGATCCAACCAGCGACATTCCTGGTCCCCTTATCCTGGCTGTTGCTGCCGAAAATCCATCCACCAAGGGTCGGCTGGTTGCTTTTGGCGATTCTGAATTTGCAGTAGATGCGTTATATAAACTTGGAAATGGTGATATCTTGCTTAATGCCGTCGATTGGGCAACCCAACAGGAAAAATTAATTAGCCTGACCCCGAAAAACAATATAACGCGCACCTACACTCCTCCAGGAAGCTTTGGCCTGATTGGTATGACTCTGATTTCGTTGTGCGGGTTACCTCTCTTGATAATCGCAGGTGGTCTTTCAACCTGGTTTTCTCGCCGCAAAAAGGGATAATCGATTTTTATGCGTCGGTCTACGATTGCGTTAGTGATTATATTTTTAATACTTGGTGGCTTTGCATGGGTTATGCAACAGTCTGACAACCCAATTAAACTATCAATGATGACAAGCACCGTTACGCCTTCGATTGGTACAAACACACTGATCCTTCCAGTTTATGGGCCAATAAGCCAATTAACGGTTCAGAATTCGGATGGAAAAACTATTACCCTCAATAAAACAAACTCGGGTTGGGTAATAAATACAGATAAAAACATCTCTGTAGATCAGAGCATGACCGAATATGCTGCGGCACAATGTCTAAATCTGCAAATAATCAAAAAGCTGGAAAAAGCGCCAGAGGTATCTGGAACTGGGCTGGACAAACCAACGTACAAGGTATCTTGTAAGCAGGCTGATGGGTCGCTAATCAGCTTTAAAGTTGGAAAAGAAACTGTAACAGGAAGTGGATATTATGTTGAACTATCGTCTGGAATTATTTATATTTTAGGTAAAAGTGAATTGGATACATTAATTCAAAATCTTGCAGTTCCGCCAATACAGATTAATAATCAGACCCCAAATCCTGAAAATGAAACATCTAATCCAGGTACACAAACCCCTTAATTGTGGTGTTTTTATGTAAACATGGTATTGAAAATGTGGGCAATTGGCGTTGGCTATTGAATTAACTCTCAAAAGAGAGTATTCTGTTTTTGATATTAAAGAATGATAGGATAAAAGCATGGATGAACCTCTATTGATTGTGGAAGAGGAAGAAGAATATTCCCCCATCGCCCGGCTGATTGAGCTTGGGCGTCAAAAGTCTTATGTCACCCTGGATGACATTCTGCATTTTTTTCCAGAAGCCGAACAAGATGCGGAGCAATTGGAGGAGGCTTTTGCTGCGCTTCTTAGTGCGGGTATTCCATTTGTGGAAGATACGTCAACCACCGAACCCAGCGAAGACGAACTGGCTGTTCCAGAAGAGCCATCCGAACCTGAGCCGGAATTGGATATCGATGATTACCTGGCCAATATCGATACGGATGACACAATCGGTTTATATCTCAAAGAAGTAAGTCGTGTTCCCCTACTGACCGCCGAAGAAGAAGTTGAATTAGCCCAACGCATCGAACGTGGTCGGATTGCCCGGGAAGAACTTGCCAAAGGTAACGCCAGCCCCAGGCGCCGCCAGGAACTTCGCCTTCTGATTGAAGATGGCTGGGCGGCTCGCGAGCATTTAATTACAGCTAATTCGCGCCTGGTTATTTCGGTCGCCAAAAAATACATGGGCCGTGGTGTCCCCTTTCTGGATTTAATCCAGGAGGGTAATATTGGCCTTATCAGGGCAACAAAAAAGTTTGACTATCGCCGCGGTCATAAATTTTCAACGTATGCCACCTGGTGGATTCGTCAAGCCGTCACTCGGGCCATAGCAGATCAAGGTCGCACAATCAGAGTTCCCGTTCACATGGGCGACCAAATCAACAAACTACTAAGGGTACAACACCAACTCACCCAAAGATTAGGACGCGAGCCATCGGTTGAAGAATTGGCCAATGCGCTGGAAGTTCCTCCTAAAAAAGTTGAGAACATGATCCAGGTTGCCCGCCGTCCGCTTTCTTTGGAAACTCCAACTGACGATGAAGAGGACTCCGTTCTTGGAGATTTCATCGAAGATGAAGAGGCTGCACCACCTGACGATACAGCCACGTACAATTTATTACGCGAGCACCTGGCCGAAGTATTGAACAGTCTACCACCACGCGAGGTTCGAATTCTGCAGCTGAGATACGGACTGCTGGACGGACAGGCTTATACGCTTGAAGAGGTTGGCCGAAAAATGGGTGTCACACGGGAACGTGTTCGCCAAATTGAAGCCCAGGCGCTTAGCAGACTGCGCCACCCTTCAATCCGAAGGAAGCTTCGTGATTATCTGGGTGAATAAACCCTTTTAAATAGATCCGGGCGAGAAAATTTTCTCGCCCGGATCTATATTAATGGTAAATTATTAGCCATGAAACATAAATTCTTCCCACGGTTGCAAGATGTATTATTTGTAAGCATTTTTCTGGCGGTGATCCAGCTTGGGCCGCGTTTAATAAATACTGATGGTGATCTTCCGCGGCACCTGACCATGGGGCGTTATATTATTCAGAATCTAGCCATTCCAACAGTCGATGTTTTTTCTCACACAGTCAATGGTCAACCATTCGCCCCCCATGAATGGCTAGCAGGCGTTATCTTTTATGCCTTATACTATTTTTGGGGTTTGAACGGAATTATCATCTTCGCAGGAACACTGATCGCTTCAACATTTACAATTCTGTATTGGAATGGGGTTGAACGTACTGGCCTCAAGCTTCCGATATTTCTTTTGATGATATTTGGCGCCATGGTTTCATCCTTACACTGGATTGCCCGACCACATCTTTTAACGATGTTTTTTCTGGCAATCATGCTTATATTGACTGAGCGTCTCGCTACTAAGCAGGATGTCAGTTTGTGGGTGTTCCCATTCTTAATGTTAATTTGGGTCAATACACATGGGGAATTTTTGATTGGCTTGCTAATCATTGGAACCTATCTGGCTGGTTGGGCATGGGATTATGTATTCCACAAATCCGACACCAAGCCATCCACCGGATTGATTTTGGGATCGGCTGGAATGCTTTCATTAATAGCTTCCTTGATTAATCCAGCAGGATTTCGGATCTGGACAACAGCGATTGGTTATATTAATAATAAATATCTAACATCCCACACGGTTGAATATAATCCGCCCAATTTCAATGAGCCAAAATTTTGGGTATTATTGGCTTTTATCATTTTTTCGATCTACCTGGTGGCTTTAAATAAGCAGCCTACCAAAACCAGCCATTTTTTGATGCTGGCTGGCTTTGGCATCATGAGTCTGGTATCAGCCCGGAATATTCATCTTTACGGTGTTGTTGGCCCATTTGCACTGGTAGCAACCATCTCGGGCAGTCGCATACATTTGATTACAAAACAATTTGATGATCTTATCCGGAAAATTGAGATCCCAACAAAAAGTTATTTTTGGCCAATAGCAGTTGTCGTTATTTTCATCTTTGCATCGACTCTTGAAGTATTTAAAGACCATAACAAATTTGATCCGGCCATGTTTCCGGTCGATGCTGTCACTTGGCTAAAAACAAACCCCCAAAATGGAAATATGTTCAATTATTTCAATTGGGGAGGCTATTTACTATTAAATCTTTGGCCCAACAATCTGGTTTTCATTGATGGCCAAACGGATGTTTATGGGGAAGCGGTCACGAGACAATACGAACAGGTAATAACGATGGCACCCGGCTGGATCGACGTACTTGACCAGTACCAAGTCAAATGGATTATTATCCCTGCACATTTTCAAAACGGAAAAGCCCTGACAAGCCTTGGCTGGCATCAAGTGTATATGGATGATACCGCCGTAATAATAGTAAAATAATTTGCTACTTCTAAAATTTAAACGAGCTGAACTTATCAGAAATTACGTTAATGCATCGATAATTAGTGCAAGGAAAAGAAACATCAGGTACATACTGGAATAACGGTACATCATCCAGGCTGTCTTATTTCCTTCGGTCGTAAATACTTTCCACGCGAAATATAGCAAAATAGCACCAAGAATTGAGGCTGACACCAAATAAACGTTGCCTGTATATCTAAGTAAAGGCAGTAGAAAAGTGACAGCGACCAATTCAACCGTATAAATCAACACTTGCTTGCGAGTTTCGGCTTCTCCACGGATCACCGGCAGCATTGGTACGCCAGCTTTCTCATAATCTTTCCGACGTACGATTGCCAGCGCCCAAAAATGGGGAGGTGTCCACATAAACACGATCAAAAATAGTATGAACGCGGGGATATCCAGCCGACCGGTAGCAGCAGCCCAACCAACCAGAGGTGGAATGGCACCTGCGCCACCACCGATAACGATATTTTGGACTGTCGCTTTTTTTAGCCAGACACTGTAAAGAAATACATAATAGATTATCCCAACCAGCGAAAGAAATGCAGCCAACAAATTGACATATCCTGCCAAAATGTAAAAGCTGCCAATACACATTGCCAAACCAAACGAAAGCCCTTCCGCAGGTGTCATGCGACCCGATGCAAGCGGGCGCTTGGCCGTACGCTGCATATTTTTATCCAAATCTCGATCGATGTATTGATTGACAGCCCCCGAACCGCCTGCTGCCATGGCTCCCCCTAGCATTGTCCAAAAAGCTATTGAAAGAGAAGGCCATGCCCGGCCACCTGCCACCATCCCAGCAAAAGTTGTTACGAGCAAAAGCAGCACAATAATTGGTTTCGTCAGAACAATAAAATCCTTTAATCGGCGACCTACATCCAGGGGAGGAAATTCGACGACATCCCTTGCTAAAAAGCCAGCCGCAATGACCAAGGCTAACAGGTTGACCCACAACGCCAGTCCGGTAACTAAATGAAGGATGGTCAGATATGCAGGAAATCCTTGGGTTACAAGTAGGGCACCTATAAACGACTGCGCAAAAAACAGGACAACGTTGGTGGTAGCCAGAGGCAATAGCCATCGATGATCTCGATATTTACGCCAGGCCTCAAAAAGGAGCGCCAATATGCTAATTGCACTTAGTCCCGCAGTTAAGCGATGGAACATTTGTGCCCAACCGGATGGTTCGACTGGAATACAGACTGGCCAAATGGGGCACGCCAGGTTATTTCCATCCAAAACGACCATCCGGCCCCCGATCATTAGAAGAAAAACGGATAAAAAAGTAAACAAAGCCAACCTGGCAAATGACGTTGAAAATGAGAATTTCATTTATTTTCCTCAGATATTTCGCTTATGTAGCGGGAGGCTAATTGCTTTTTTAGAAAAAACGGATAGCCAAAAACCAGAATCGATCCAAATGTAAACCACTGCAAGGCATAACCCATATGTGGCCCTTCGCTGATTTCCACAACCGGTTGGTACGGAAAGGGTGGGACAGATAAATCGGGTGCAAGATCAGGTTGGATGAAAACCGGGGGTAACTTATAAGGAACTTGTTGGCTAATTCTGACCACATTAACAATATTCCAAAAATCAAGGTGAGTCTGCCCAGGGATTAATTCAGGATCAGGTACGCCACCGACTTCTGGCTGTGCCTCCCCAACTCGAATTATTCCTTTTATGGTTACTTCACCAGGTTGATCGTATTTTCTCCAATCAGCTGGGGTACTGTTCCCTTCGGAGGGGATCCAACCACGCTCTATTAGAATCGCTGATCCATCAGCAAGCACCAGTGGGGTTAATAAAAAATAACCCGGCTGGTTATCATGATATTGGTTTCTTAAAGCCACACTTTTTGTGGGATCATAGATACCTTTGACAATTACAGACCGATAATCCATTGTTGTCAAATCTAAAGTCTGGGAAGCATCCAAAATAAGGGTTGATTCCTGTACGATTTCAGAATAATGCGCATTAAATAATCGCCGTTGAGTGAGCCGGTCCAATTGCCAGATACCGAGACGAGCACAAACAACCGCGCCAGTCAATACAAACAGCGTGGCGAAAACCCATTTTCTACTAAACATCGCACGCCAAGCACTCATTCCAGCCCCGTTTGTTCATTTTTCTTCAATGGCCAGACAACCAGGCTGTACATACCAAACATGACACCTAAGGGGAGGCCGGCAATCAGGATACCGTAAATCCGGGTTGAGGATGTAACCGGTTCCTGGACATCAATCCCAAGTACCTTTGATGATTGAAAAGAACATTGGTATGTAAAAATACTGGCATCATTTAAAGTCAGAATCGCCGAAGTGCCTGTTGGGATGAACAACGGACCGAGTCGGTGATCAACATTATCCTGATTGTTTACCACAAGGGTGTCCCCTGCTACAAATGTCATATTAGTCGGGATGGTTGGATTTGCCTTCCCTTTTGCAATCCGATCTGCCGTACCCGCCGGAATAATTAACTCAATTCGCTGTGGGCCTCGACCAGCCTCGCTTTTTAAATATATAAAAGTAAATTCGTTGATACCGATAGCGATAACGATTCCAAGGACAATCGATATTATGAAACGCTGGACTGCCTGACGAGACAGCTTCATATCATATTCCTTGTAAAAAAAGGGGGGCCTTTTTTGAGGCCACCCTTTTTCGAAGAGTTTAGGCAAGCCTGCCGATTAAATAAAGCAGAACGGAAGAGCACACGTCTGAACTCCAGTCACCTGAAGCTATCTCGTATG